>CAXTXB010000007.1:31196-42867 GCA_964247965.1 uncultured Dictyobacter sp.
GCTCTAGCCAGAGTAACTGTCTGGAAAAATGAATATATGTTACAATCATTGTGAACTAACCTGGAGTGAAAATATCAGGCTGGTACTAACATGGTGCTATCAATAGCGAGTAGATCGCTGGCTAGAGAGAAAGTAGGGTTCTCCATTGACTCAAAGTATCTTTACAACACGAGATGGGAACACTATTACAGTGAATGCTCTGTGTGATGGTGGGGATCAGGGCTGTGGTGGTGGTTTACTCATTCTTATGCTGCAGGCAATGAAACGCCTGGAAAGTGGCGCTGTTCTTGAGGTCCGTTCAACCGACCCTGGTGTTCGCGAGGATTTACCTTCCTGGTGCCGCATGACTGGAAATGCCCTGCTGGCAGGACAAGAGGGTGAATCAGGCAACCGTTATTTTGTAAGAAAGGCTTGAATGGTGAGCAAAATGCCGATGCAAGCCGATCGTGTTCTGGACCTAGGGGAAGAGGGCTGCGGTCAACTTGTGATGTCAGTGATGCTGAGTATGCGCGAACTGCAGCCAGGACAGACTCTCCTTGTGACTGCGTACGATCTTGCTGCGCCTGTAGATCTTGCTGCCTGGTGTCGTATGACTGGTAATACACTGGTACAGGGATTGCCAGAACTTTCTGGCGGTCAGTTTCTCTTAAAGAAAGGGTAAGTTTTCATTATGCACAACAGCTTTTGCGTCAATCTGACTCATTCCACCGATGATCATGATCGTGCGACTGTTGCCCTCGTTGTTGCCAATGCAGCAGTGGCATCGGGGAAAGATACAATGATTTTCCTGAGTAGCGAGGGCGTACGCCTGGCAGCCATGGGAACTGCCGAAAGCATACACGAAGAAGGCTTCCAGCCCATGGCCGATCTGGTTAAAAACTTCGTCCAGGCTGGTGGAAAAATCTGGGTCTGCTCACCTTGCTACAAGAAACGTTCTTATACTGAAGAGCACCTGATCGAAGGTGCGACCATCGTCGGTGGGGCCAAACTGGTCGAATTCTTGTCGGATGATGCTGCGTCAGTATCATATTAGTACTGCTCTGGCACAGCTCATGTAACCGGCTCACTCCGCGTAGCGACCATCCCTTGCGGTTGCCGTTATCCCTCCGCGTCAGAGGCCAACTCCCACTCCAATCCGCTAGAGCGCGGCGTGACCGCGAGGATGGTCGCTACGCGCAGTGAGCCGGTTACATGAAGTGGGTCGGTCTAGTACCCATATTTTTATTATTCGCGTCCCCTTGCGCGGAACATACTTTGCTTACAAGCGCGCAGGGGACCCAACTTCACTATCGTAGCTCTTGTTCTACACTCACACGGAGCGTCTGCTATCTATCCTCACCTGAAGCGGCTGGCGGCTCCCCCTGTAACGGCAAGCATTGAAGAGCGAATATCTTTGATGTGCTCGACTGCGTCTCTTAATGGAAAGAGATCGCTTAAGATCAGGAGATCCGGGTCGGTCGCTACCGGGTGCCAGTAGATGCCATTGCGGTCCACCGTAACCTCAGGTTCAAGTGCGGGTAGGGAAACTGCCACGCCCTTTGTGGAGAAGCCTCGCCGTACCAGTGGGCGGACAATATGATCTTCATCGGGGATGCCAAGCTGACGATGGAGTCGGCACATCGCAGGAAGATCTTGCCTGTTCTCTGGCGTCTCCGTTGTTCCCAGGCGGACGTGGAAGTTGGCCGCTTTGAGGCGTACGATAGCGTCAATGGCCTTTTGCCAGCTTCCAGTGCCGCGGTAGAAGTCATGGGTTGCCGCATCCGAGCCATCCAGGCTAATCTGGATGGTTAGATGCTCGCGATTCGGCAAGGCCTCTAGCTGTTGCAGGCGCTGACCCTTGAGCAGAATTCCATTGCTGAGCACTGTTACATGCATTCGTTCGAGGCCGTACTGAAGCATCGAGAAGATATCGTGCAGAATAAACGGCTCCCCGCCCGTCAGGAATAGCTCCATCATCTCCAGCTCTACCGCCTCATCGATCAAGCGATAGACTTCGTGAAGCGCAACCCCATTTCGCTCGGCTCCCACGAAGGACTCAGCAACACAATAGCTACAGGAGAGATTGCAGTCGTAATTGGTGTAAATCCAGAGGCGAGGGAGCAAACCAGCTCCCTCGCCTTGCGAATCGGTATGAGCTAACGGCATACCCATCTCCTCTCGATCATCTATGTGGCCTTCCCTCAAATATGATAGTTCGTCGCTGTAATATTCCCCCTCCTGGTCATAAAACCCGGCGAGCGCTACAGCTTCCTCAAGAGCTTGATAACCAGCCACCCGGCCTGGATACCATGCTTTTAACCCTTCCAGGTCACAGAGAGGCCGAACGTCTGGATTATCATAAGACGTGTCGATGAGTAACGTTTGAAAGCGATCGATCAGCTCGGGCGATGTCGTTGATAGAACTGTAAAGTTACAATGATCAAATGAGGATGTCCGGGATAATATACGCGTTGCACCGGCGGGCAGCGTCCCATCCAGAAGAAACTGGTGATAGTTGTATGTGAGCAGGCAGCATCCGCTGAACCTGCGATCAGGGCCTTTGCGGCATCGCGTTCTCCACCGATGTGGTCGCTGTTGACATAAGATGTACCTTTCTTCTCTAGTTTAGATCATTGTGGAATTTGGGCCTTGATCTTCACTTCCATTGTCCGCTGCCTGAGCCTGAGTACGTTGTGCCTGGGTAAAGACGGTCGTAACGGCAGCATCGAGACGGGAAGGGTTGATATGCTGAGTCAGCGGCCCTCCCAGGCCAAAGACGTAGCCGGGAAAGCGCTTCCCTTCATTTATGCAGCGTTGCGCATCTGCCGCTGCATCCTCAGTCTCCTCAAAGAGCGCGGCAGTCACATGGAAATTGCCAAGAAAACCGATGTGGTATTCCTGGGCGATTTCCCCAACATATGCCAGGGACATACACTCGTCAATCGCTATGCTATGCGCACCGCTACCTGCCATCTCACGGATGACTCTAATGCTCTCTCCTCAAGCCCAGAAGCCTGAAGTTTTGCCGGCGTCATGAATCACCTGCCACGCTGGCTGCACATTAGGAAGAATATACTCCCGAAAATAGGCCGGCTGCAACATCGTGGCCGGAGTATCGTTGACAGCGACAATGTCACAGCCAATGATCTCCGCGTAGATACGGGCAGAGATTGCGCTCACCTGACCGGCGTAGGCGAACAACTGTGCGGCACACTTGGGATTGCGGAAGAGATCAGCAAACAACTTCATGCCGCGCAATTGATAAGCAATCGTGCATGGGCCAGCGGCGATGCCTACCAGGGCAATATCCCTTTGCTCCAACTCAAGCTTCGCTTGTACTCCAGCGGCAATCACTGTGGGCCAGCGTCCTATTGTTTCATTGGGTAAAGGAGGAAGATTTTCAATGATCTGCTCGGGTGAAAGCATAGAGAGTTGGGAGGAAACGATGGAGGGTGGTCCCTGCTCTGACCAGTGAGCAGTACAGCCCAACGTTATTGCCTCCATACTCGGGTCATCGAGCAAGGGGACGCCATCGCAGTGATAGCGATCCGCGCAGAGAAGGGCGCCCTTAGTCAGGAGTTCAGCATCCTGCAGATAGCGTTCTGCACTGACGCCTAACAATTGCGCTGCGTGCGTCCCAATGTGTGGTAGCCACTGCGTCTGCGCCACTCGTTCCCCTCGCAGAGCACGTATCAGCAGATCTTTTGCCATTGACCACGTACCTCTCTTGCCTACTTGTTCGAATAAGAAACGCAGTACCGTTACCAGAGAAAAGCTGAACTGGCTGGCCCCTACTAATAATGAATAGTTGGTTGTCCTAGAAGAAGTATATCACAACAGTTTTTATGCCACTTGCACTGAGGAACGCTGGAAGTAGAGCGACCCTAGCATGATGCCATAGAGCAAGAGCATAACAAAAGAGTACAGGAAGCCGCCCAGATCGAGCTTAACATGGTTAATTCCAGTGCCTATGAGCAACGCAACAATTATCCACCACGCCAGGCCCACAGCCAGTCCTATAAGCAGTGAGCGTCCCAGGTCTACAGTTCTGTTGCGCTGCAGCACTCCAAAGAGTAGGCCGAAGAGTCCACCTAGCACAATGAGTATCAGGAAGCCAAGCCATTTAGCACCACCAGCCTGCGAAAGACCAAACCAGCCAGCCGCTTTAAGTAATGAGGCACCAGGCCCATAATCCACGAAGAAAAGTATCCCTAGAATCAGGCCTGCGAGTGCTCCGGAAGTTGCCCCGCGTTGTATCGTAACATTCATAATTTCTCTCCTCACGACTTGTTATACTAACCAGGCAAGCAAACGGGTAACACGGCTACGGTTGTTAGAAGCCATCGCGTGCAAACGCGGAGCCAACCATTGATCGACCCCAAGACGCCTGCCTGCTGGAATAGGAAGCAGCACCACGGCAAGCAAGACGATTGTGCCATAGGTCCAATACCACTCAGTGTTAGAGAGGCCTACATATAATTGTAGTGCCATAATCGTTGACAGGATTGCCCCGAAACGGCTAAAGATACCAAACATCAGGCTGATAGCGATTAAGAATTCAGCTGTGACTGTAAAGGTACCCAGCAGTCCAAAGTTTGGGAGCAGCACATTTTGTACTATCGCTCCATAGCCGGGGATGAAGGTCCCACCTACTTCGCGCACCACAAAGGTGTGCAATCCACCGAAAGTTGGCGGCAATTTCCAGAAAAGCTGCTGGAACCAGAGGTAGCCTACAAAAATACGCACTAGAGCAATGACAAGCATACTAGACTCGCCAAGGGTAATTGGAACTCTACTTCCGTCCTGCGTCTGTAACTGACCTGGTACCGCTGACGTTTCTGAGCGTGGTGTGGATGAGAATATGCTCATGCTATCTCCTTCTGTCAAAACCATGTTAATAAAAACTTGAATATAATAAACAGTACTCGCTAAAAGCATGACATACATGCATATGCCGGCCTGTTCTGCTTGTGGTTATTCTGCTACTAACACGAAATGAGCGGTGCTTTTTTACTAAGAATACACTTTCTGCAACAATAATGCTCGTACATGTGATGTATCGAAGAAACCTAAAAAGTAGACCATATATATTACATGAAGAACACTTCATATGTAAGTCTATGCTAGCAATTTAGTATTCCTATCGTGCTCACCTCATTATAGACAAATTTTATCCCAATACGTTACAAGAAAAAGCGTCAGTCTTCAAACACAAAGAATCTCATACCTGCTTCACTCTTCCAATTCGTCTCCCTACATAAGTAGTAGGACTATCAATTATGGAAGAGATATAGAAAGATATTTTGTTGATTTACCGTACATGTACGGTGAATGGTTATCGGAATGTATCCTCTGTAAATATGGATGTTTTAAGAGTAATTGATGGCGAAATGTAAAAAGTAATGTTTTCTTGTATCACTGGCCGAAATACGTGTTCTTCAGAAAGCAATGGCTAAAAATTGAACAAGCTTTCGTTCTCTGTTACTTGATTAATCTCGAAAGGAGCCTCCTGTGTCACATATTCGTATTTTGTTAGTACGCTCGGGACTATTTTTGGTAATCTTTTTGCTCGTACCCAGCGTGGTAGCAGCACACGAAAAATGGTTTACAGATGGGCAAAAATATCCGCCACAATTTGGTTTACTCTTCACACCTTCTGTACTCCTGATGACTGGACTTGCTTGCCTGGGAGTTGCAGTATTAGCGGGTTTGCGTGTGCTTGTAGGCGGCAACAACCGTTTCCCGGAGATTGGCTTCTTGCGCTACTATGACCGCTCGAACCAGGTGATTCTGGCGGTGCAGACAGCAATTAGTCTTATTGCTGTCGCCGTAGGCTTGCGTATCTTCGCGCCCAACCTGGCTGTAGGCAATAGTATCCTAGGCTTTACTCTAGCGGGATTAGAAATATTTGTGGCTTTTAGCTTTATCAGTGGCCTACTCACGCGGATAGGCGCACTTGCCTTATTGGCGCTCTTCCTCTGCTCATTCTTTCTCTATCCTGCCTGGGCAGTTCTGGAGCAGAGCGTCTATGTTGGTATTGCGCTTTATCTCTTGATCATGGGTCGCGGATTGGTGAAACCGGGACCGCACTATGAGCCATTGTCAGCGTTAGCACGCTACTGGCGTCTGGCACCGTTGTTCCTACGTCTCAGTGTGGGCATTTCCATTGCTGTGTTAGCCTTTACGGAGAAATTGGTCGATCCAGATCTAGCTATGGCCTTTCTACGCACACATCCTAATTTCAACGTGGCTCAGCTAATAGGCCTGACCTGGTTTACAAATGAGCGCTTTATACTAGCATCGGGGGCTGTAGAGCTGACGATTGGTCTGGCATTGATCAGCGGTATTCTGCCGAAAATAGTGATCTTTGGTATGTTCGTGCCCTTCAACTTAACCCTACCTTTTCTGCCAGCAACTGAGTTGCTAGGCCACTTACCCATTTTTGCAGTAATGTATGTCTTACTATTTCTGCCACCCGTTGAAGAACAAATGATTGACGGGCAACACCTTACCGATCACCCAGAGGTCGAAGCACCTTCAGAGAAAGAGGCGCAAGCGCTCAGGTCTTAAGTGACGTCTCTTTTTTATCATTCTCCTTTTTATATTTCTGCACACTTTTGCGCAATGCGCAAAAGTGTGCATAAATATAAAAAGGAGAATTATAAAAAAGAGACGTAAAGAGCAGCGGAGCCACGATAAGTCGTAGAGCGAGAAAGAGTCTGCCTCATTCTTTAGATGTTATCCCACTCAAAGATGAAGGCGTGGTAACAGTGTGACGCAGGACCAGGCTGGGTTGCAAGCTAATCAGCTCAGGCTGAAACTCAGTAGTGTCTGAATCCTCGATCTGTGCAATCAATTTCTGCGCTCCTAGCACACCCATGTACTGCATTGGCTGTTGAACTGTGCTCAATTCCAAAATTTCTGAGAGCTCAATCCCATCGAAGCCAATCAAGGAGAGATCAGCGGGTACCGAAATATTGAGAGACCTGGCAGCCTCAAGTACACCGACGGCCTGAATGTCACTCGCTGCAAAGATCGCCGTGGGGCGGTCTTCTCGCGTCAGCAGTTGTAACGCTGCTCGTCTCCCTCCCTGGCGATCCCACGTACTGCTAAATACGAGGTCTGGTTCATACTGTAAACCTGCTTCGCTAAGGGCACGATACAGTCCAGTGAAGCGATCGTCGCCTGGGTGATAACGGAAGTCGCCCTCGGGAATGCCATTAATAAAGCCGATACGACGATGACCATGCTCAATCAAGCATTTGACCGCCTGATACCCACCCTCGACGTTGTTAACCGCTAGCGAAGTGAAAAATGGATGGTAGCCATCTATCAGCACAACAGGTATGCCAGCATGTCTCAGACCTGCGGCAGTAGTGTCATCGGGACAGAAAGAGATTACCAACAGCCCATCTACCCTGCGTTGTCTGGGCAGTTTGTGAAAGTAGGAGTCACACTCCTCATTGTTATGGATATTGTAAAGCACAAACTCTCGCCCTGCCTGGGCAATCGTCACTTCAACGCCTCGCAACACTTCACTAAAGAATGGGCGCGTGAAGCTGGGCACAATGATGCCAATAGAATCCGTACGCTTGGAAGTCATGCTGCGTGCGATGAGATTGGGGCTATAGTTTAGCTGCTTAATAGCAGCCAAAACATGCTGACGGGTCGCTATCTTCACCCCTTGACCCTCATTTAGCACGCGCGAAACAGTCCCAACGCTGACGTTGGCAAGACGGGCAACATCACGAATACCTGGGACTTCTCTCTGTTTCTGATCGTTCATAGTGTTTGAAACAGTTTCATTATTTTCAGTCACTGTACGTAATTTACATTACCACATCTGTTTATGTTACCACATTGTGTGACTTCTGTAAAGCTCCTCTACACTGCAACGATGCTTACAACGAACACATTTGCGAAGCACTCCCTATCTATATATATAGACTCACAATATAGACTCACGCGCTTCACCTTCTTGAGAAGTCAGATACAATGCTCCGAATGAGCGGAATGTCAGAAATGTACCCTTTACAATCGCCTATTTCTATGCTATAGTCTGAGAAGATAATTTGAACCGGTTCAAAAATTTCAATGTATTGTTTTTGTGAAGGTGATGGAATAGAATGGTATAAAGTGCCTGGAATACATCTCGCTGTTGTCATTCACAGTGGTGAGTGACTTCTTTGCTTTGGCTAGGTACCACTTGAGAGTATTTCCAGCATGTTGTAAGCTATACTATCAGCTTAAAACTACAACAAGCACTTACATAGTGAAACAGTATTTTTGAACTGGTACAAACAGACAGACCGCATCCATTGTAGTTTGATGCCTCTATTGATGCTATTCAAGCTTGATGGTTGCTATTTTAAAGTCTGCACGCGTCCTACTCATTCGGGTACAATTCATGCTCATCTCATTCAAAAGCCGTGAAACAAGGAGGTTTTTTTCATGATCCTCGAGCAGGGTGAAGTCATTGATGAAATCATCACTAAGATCCGCGCCGGACGTATGACACGCCGAACATTCCTCGAACGTGCTGTCACCGTTGGCTTAAGCAGTACGGCTGCTATCTCACTCCTCGAAGCCTGTGGTGGCACGAGCAACAGTACTGGTGGTAATGGGCAAACCGTCAACATTAACTATATCGAGAAGGATACGAATGGCGTTTATGCAGGGCTTGTAAAGTCGTTCAATTCTCAGAACAACGGTGTTCACGTCACATACAACAGTAATGCTCCAAACGATACCGGTCAGCTCTTAACCATCCTTACCACCATGCTTCGCGCACGCGGCAGTTCTATTGATGTCATGCCGATGGATATCATCTGGCCTCCTGAATTTGGAGCGAATGGTTGGACGGTGCCTCTGGATGACAAGTGGCCTGCGAGTGACCGGGCAAATTATTTGCCAGGACCACTGCAAGGTTGTACGTATAACGGTAAGTTGTGGGCGGCACCAGCCCGTACTGACGCCGGGCTTATATACTATCGAACAGATATCATCAAAACTCCTCCGACTACCTGGGATGAACTAACCACTATGGCCAAGTCAGCCCCACCAAAGTCAAAGTTTGGCTATATCTGGCAGGGCGCGCAGTATGAAGGCCTTGTTTGTGACTTTACCGAGGTTCTCTACGGTCACGGTGGATCCGTATTGGATGCCAATGATCCCAAGAAAATTACCGTCAATAGTGCGGAAGGGAATGCTGCCCTGACTCAGATGGTGAGTTGGGTAGGCTCAATCTCGCCGACAGCGGTGACGACTTACAAGGAAGAGGATGCCCGCTCAGCCTGGCAAAACGGTGACTCCGCCTTTATGCGTAACTGGCCCTATGCCTTTGTGTTAGGCAACGATCCTAAGACATCGAAGATCGCTGGCAAGTTTGATGTTCATCCTATGCTCTATGGTGGAACGAACACAACTGGTCACTCAAGTCTTGGCGGTTGGCAGTATGGCATCAATGCCTTCTCCAAAAATCCTGATGCAGCCTGGAAGTTTATTCAGCACATGCTGAACCCAACCTCACAGAAGATCTTTGCTGTACAGTTATCTCTGTTCTCCACGCTCAAGAGTGTCTATACAGATCCTGACGTGCTATCCAAGAATCCTTTCTTCGGCAAAATGCAGCCTGTGTTACAGAACGCATTGCCACGGCCGGTCTCTCCCTTCTACCCTGACATCAGCAATGCGATTCAACAGCGCGTGCATAGCGCCCTGACGAAACAAAGTAGTGTTGCAGATGCCCTGAGTGGACTACAATCAGACTTACAGAACATTGTGAGCAAGTAATACGAATGTGGAACAGGTGAGGTGACTTCTCTACCGAAGTCACCTCTACACCAACCTGCACCCATCGAGAGGTTGCCTTCAATGCAGTCTTACGTTGCACAGATGCTCGTAGGCACTCTTGATGTGGATAAGTGTCTGAAGGGATGACTACACATGGCAACACAAGCAGTCGAAGCTCCCACAAAACGAGCAAGCCTGCGGGACCGTTTTGATTTGGGAAGTGGTTTTACACCGTATCTATTGGTCCTGCCCACCGTTCTGGCAATTCTGATAGTGGCGGCTTACCCCATTCTGAATTCGCTCTGGCTTAGCCTGCTCGATAACCCCCTAAGTGCAAGTGCGAATTTTGCTGGATTGAGCAACTTTGCCAAGCTCTTTCGTAGTAGCGAGTTCATTACTTCTATCGGTGTCACACTCATCTTTACAGTTGTGAGTGTCGCCCTTGAGACGATTTTTGGTCTGGGAATTGCTCTCCTCATCAATGGCACCTTTCCAGGTCGTGGCTTGGTACGAGCCTCTATCCTTGTTCCATGGGCCTTTCCAACGGTTGTCTCTGCACAGATATGGTACCTTATGTACAATGACCGTACAGGTATTGTTAGTTACATCCTCCAGCAGCTACACTTTCTTGCACCGGGTGATACATTACTTCGTAGCCCTTCGGGCATTATTACTGCTGCGATTATCACCGATGTTTGGAAAACGACGCCTTTTATGGCTCTTTTGATTCTGGCTGGTCTTCAGGTAATTCCTAGCGAATTGTATGAAGCTGCTGGCGTTGATGGAAGTACTCGCTGGCAACAGTTCTGGACGATTACGCTGCCATTGGTTAGCGAATCGCTGGTCATCGCGCTCCTCTTCCGTACTCTAGCGGCTCTCGGAGTGTTTGATCTGCTCTACATATTAGGCGGCAACCAGGTCCAGAGTATGGCTTCATTCTCGTATAACAATATGTTTACTCGTTCCACATTCGACTTTGCTCCTGGAGTAGCGGCTGCCGTAACCCTCTTTGTGATGGGGCTGATTATCAGTCTGCTTTATCTCTTGTTGATACGCGTCACACGCCGCTAGCGAACGACGAGACATCGAGACTCGGAAAGGAAAAATAGTATGGCAACTGGAGCGCAGACTTTGCCTCGTGTCCAAACAAGGGGAAGTGTTGAGGAACCTAAAAAGAAAACATCGCCGGCTCAAATAGGCCGTTATGTAGCGGTCGTGCTCGTTGTTTTTATTGCATTAGCTCCCCTTTACTGGACGATAGTTACGTCGGTAAAGAGTGGACTCGAACTGAACGTCTCACCACCTACCCTCTTTCCTCACAGCTTCAGCTTAGAGAACTTTGTAACCGATCTGACTTTGTCATCCTTTACCCGCGATCTACTCAATAGCACGATTATCGCGGTTATCACCACCCTTCTGGCGTTGGTCATAGGCATTTTATGTGCTTATGCCATTGCCCGTATGAAGTTTGTTGGTAAATCTGTTGTGCTCGGTATCACGCTATCTGTGCAGATGATCCCGCTGATCGCAATGGTCGGGCCGCTCTTCGTGATCTTCACGGGTCCAATTCCCGTTTACAATACCTACGCTGCCCTGATCATTCCTGATCTGGTGTTGACGTTACCAATCACTGTCTGGTTCATGACTTCGTTCTTCCGCGATTTGCCACCAGATCTGGAAGAGTCTGCACGCGTTGATGGGGCCTCGCGGTTGCGTGCATTGTGGGAAGTCATCGTGCCGCTCACGGCTCCTGGCGTCTTCGCCGCAGCTATTCTGTCGTTCATTGGTGTCTGGAACGACTTCCTGTTCGGTTTGACCTTGACAACCGATGAAAATGCTCAGCCAATCACTGTCGGAATCACACGCTTCGCTGGTGAACACACTATTCCCTGGGGCGAAA
>CAXTXB010000008.1:0-1298 GCA_964247965.1 uncultured Dictyobacter sp.
GTCTATAGGGTAGTCTTTTTTATCCTTCTATTCCTCTATCAGAAGGCCTTCCTAAGGCAGTATCACGTCTTTGCCAATGCTAGATGGTCCTTCTTGCTTAATTGTCTCTAGACCCTTCACAGCCCGAAAATCTACACCGCTAAAAATAGTGTGTCCTATTCGTGCATTCGCCAGGTTGACACCTTCCATATTAACGTTGATAAAGTTCACGCTCATAAGATTTGCATTTGTGAAGTCTGCATCTCTTAGATCTGTGTAACTTAGATCTGCTCCCTGGAGATCTGCATCGCTGAAATCAACGTTTCTTAAATCGGCACCTCTAAAATCAACTCCTTGAAGCACAGCATTACTGAACGCGGCACCTCGAAGAATGCTTTCTCTAAAGTCTACACGTTGAAGATTTGCATTGCTACAATCCGCGTGCGTAAGATTTGCATAGCTGACAGTTGCATTACTGATATTACTATTGATGAGAGTAGCGAAGCTGAGGTTAACTCCTCGAAGGTCCGCGTAGCTAAGATTTGCGTTATCTAGCATCGCACTTACCAGGTTGGCTCCTGTAAGATTAGTACTTTGAAGATTAATGGTGGTAAGATCGGCACTACTGAAATTAGGGCGTGTATTTTGATGCATACCTCTCCATTTATTCCAGGAGGTGCTTCCTTGCATCAGCAATTCAAGATGTTGTTGGTCCGCCATAATATGCCTTCCCCTTCCCATTATAGAAAGAGAAAATTCGGTCTCTGTGAAAGTGCATTTATCCCTACAGTTTGTTCTTTGGAAAGCGAGTAGAATATAAATCTAAGGTAGAGCAACAGTAAATAGTGAAAGATTCTCTATTTGAACTCAATTTATGCAATCTTTTGGGCTCGTCCACCGTTTAATGGGACTATACCATAGATGTGATCACAAATACTGTAAAGAAATTTTGCTCTTGGATCTTCAAATGCTCTATAGAATTTCGGGGTTATCTAGTACCGCTTGCAGGTCATATGGAAGAGGCGCCTCTAGTTCGATAACTTTTCCAGTAGACGGATGAGTGAAACGCAGTTGGTACGCGTGCAGAAACTGCCTTCGTAAGTTTATGCCTGGCTGGATATATCCTGAACCATAGACTGCATCTCCAACCACAGGATGGCCTATTGCTTTCAAATGAACACGAATTTGATGGGTGCGCCCTGTTTCTAATTGTAATAATAATAGAGTATGACGATTAAAACGGGCCATCACTTTAAAATGTGTACGCGCTTCTCTACCTTCTACTACAGTTATCATCATTTGTTGCCGATGACGTGGGT
>CAXTXB010000008.1:1308-26099 GCA_964247965.1 uncultured Dictyobacter sp.
AATTGGGGCATCAATGCTTCCTTTATCTAGTGAAACGAGGCCTTCTACTAATGAGATATAACGTTTCTCCACTTTATGCTGCTTCATTAATTCGACAAGAGCAGCTTGGGTATGCAGGTTTTTAGCCACAACGATTAGCCCAGAAGTATCTCTATCCAGTCGATGGACGATACCTGGGCGCATATCTTCTTCGTTACTTTGCAATTCAGGATAACGGGCAAGCAAGGCATTTACTAATGTATCGTCATAGTGGCCTGGTGCCGGGTGGACAACCATTCCAGCATCCTTATCTATTACCAATATATCAGTATCTTCGTACATGATGTGTAGTGGAAGATCCTGCGGGGCAATTTCCTTTTGTGTTACAGAAGATGTAACTCTCAATACTTGTACTTCATCGTTCTCTCGAAGATTATATCCGGGTTTACTAGCTTTGCCGTTTATGAGCACTGCACCTTCTGTAATCAGCTGCTGGCTGGATGTTCGAGAGAGATTACTCAATACACTTGTGAGGTAACGATCAAGTCGCAGACCAACCTGCTCAATTTGAATCGTCCATTTTTGGTTGTCTGTAAATTGTGTCTGGTTAAGGTTGTACATCTTGCTCCGTAGTACGTAAGGCGCTACTACTTAAGGGCGTAGCGTTCGTTTCCTGGTGCGTCGTTCTATTACTACTGCGGCGCACGTCTGCGTTTCGATCAAAACCACGACCGAATAGGATGAGTATAAATAGGAAGACAACACCTAGTGAAATACAAGCGTCGGCAATATTAAAGATTGCGAAATAAAAATTTATCTCTGGAATACGAAATGAGATGAAGTCAACTACATACCCACTGTGTATAGCCCTATCAATGAGATTACCAAAGGCTCCCCCTATTATCAATCCAAAAATTAGCTTGTAAGCAAGAGACCCTGTGTTCAGTGTCTTGACATAGAGATAGACAACCACGAGGATGGCTATGATGATAAGGGCTGTAAGAAAAATAGAGCTTCCACCCTTGCTAAACATGCTGAAAGCTGCCCCACTATTATGAATATGCTCAATCACCAGGTATTTTCCTACAAGAGGAAAAGGTGTCTGGCTAAACAGAGGAAAGTTTTTCACAACAAGGCTTTTGGTCCATTGATCTAAAGCAATGACCACCATGGCAGTGAGTAGCGCTAAAGCATCGTAGAAACGCGCGCGTCTGACAAGCACAATATTTCCCCTCTTTCATTCCTGATCCTTCGAGTATATGTATTGTATCACAAGAGATAGCCTTTGCCTCAACGCTTTATTTCTTCAAATTTCTCTACAAAAGAGAGGCTAGCACAATCTGTTTCAGTGTTAGCCCCTCTTCTATGATCTCTCTAGTTGGTGTATACGGTTGACCTTACACTGTGTCCTCGTCGTAAAGCTCTTCTCGGCTAAGGTTCTGCTTCTCTAGTCGCTCTTCATCCTTTATGCAAAGCGCAACCCATGGCATTGCCTCTAAGCGCTTATCTGGTATCTGCTCTCCACATGCTGTACAGCGTCCATATGTTCCTGCCTCAATGCGCTTTAGGGCGTCCTCTACTTCAGTTAAGAGCGCCTGTTCATTAGTCATGATAGACTGCTCTTGCTGCATCTCTACAAAGTCAACAGCGGTATCCTCGAAATCTTCAGCATCCTGGCTGACAACTCCGTTATCATTTGGCGTTGGATAAGCCTGTGTCAAGCTCGCTATATTTTGCTGTATCTCGGTCCGTTTAGCTTCCAGACGCTTCTTCATTTCCTGTATATCAACTGGCATAAGCTACCATCCTTTCTGCGGAAACCTTTCTGTCCACTATGTAACTGCTGCACTACATAAAAGTCTTTTAGAGTTCTTGTTACAGACTTGGTCTTTAAAGGTTTCCTTCGTATAACTCACACTGTGGCTATCTTAGCACACATTTGCAATGGATACCTCTCTTTTCCTTTCTGCGCTAAACATCGCTGTGTCTGATACAATAATAGAGGAAGTGAGCAAGGAAAACATGAGGTGCTTGCTTCGTCTCTATGCTAAAAATGCTGAAGCAATGGGATGTAAAAGAAGGAAGTTTCTATGACAACACCAGATATTCCACAACAACCAGGCAATCTCTCGGATCATACCTCAAGTATAAACAATGAGATCCCTTCCATTTTTAGTGATCTCGACTTATACCTATTTGGGCAGGGGAAGCACTACCATCTTTACGAGAAGATGGGGGCGCATCCCCGGGTTTTTGATGGCATCACAGGAGTCAATTTCGCAGTCTGGGCTCCTAATGCTCGTAGGGTTTCTGTCGTTGGAGATTTCAACGATTGGAACCGTTCTGCCTCTCCTATGCACATTCGCCATCATGATTTGGGGGTCTGGGAGTGTTTCATCCCTGCGGTTAACTTAGGTTCGCTCTATAAGTACGCTATCTATTCTCGTGTTGAGAACTATACAGCAGATAAAATTGATCCATATGGCTTTGCCACTGAGCTGCGTCCTAATACAGCAAATATTGTTACAGATATTCATCGATACAATTGGCAAGATTTAGCCTGGATAGAGTCTCGTCAACACAATCAAGACCTGCACTCTGTTATTTCGATTTATGAAGTTCATCTCGGCTCTTGGAGACACGTCCCAGAGCGTCACAAGCAAGGAGCAACCGAAGAAGATCGCTTTATGACATATCGAGAAATGGCTCCTGCTTTAGCTGAGTATGTAAAAGATTTGGGCTTCACCCATGTCGAGTTGATGCCTATTACTGAGTTTCCCTTCGATGGATCGTGGGGCTACCAGGCTACAGGCTATTTTGCTCCCACCAGTCGCTTTGGTCCACCTGAAGATTTTCAATATTTCGTTGACTACATGCACCAACAAGGTATAGGAGTACTACTCGATTGGGTACCCGCTCACTTTCCCAAGGATGGCCACGCCCTTAGTTACTACGATGGGACACACTTATATGAATACTCAGACCCACGTAAGGGTGAACATAAACAATGGGGCACATATGTCTTTGACTATGGACGAAATGAGGTCTGCAACTTCCTTATCGCCAGCGCTCTGTTCTGGCTGCGAGAGTATCACATCGATGGGTTGCGCGTTGACGCAGTTGCCTCTATGCTCTATCTCGATTACCTGCGCGAACCCCATGAAGCAGTAATGAATCAATATGGAGGTCGCGAGCATTTGGAGGCTGTCGATTTCCTGCGCCACCTTAATGAGGCGGTCTATTCAGAGGTGCCGGGTACAATTACGGTCGCAGAAGAGTCGAGTGCGTGGCCACTTGTCTCGCGTCCAACGTATGTCGGTGGACTTGGCTTCACTTTTAAATGGAATATGGGTTGGATGCATGATATGTTGGAGTATATGCACATAGATCCTATCCATCGCCGCTACCACCACAACAATATTACGTTCTCTCTGATGTATGCATATTCAGAGAACTTTATCCTTCCACTCTCTCATGATGAGGTCGTGCACATTAAGGGCTCTATGATCAATAAGATGCCTGGTGACCTCTGGCAACGCTTCGCTAATCTCCGTGCTTTCTATGGCTATATGTGGGGACATCCAGGTAAGAAACTTCTTTTTATGGGAGGCGAGTTTGGGCAATGGAGCGAATGGAACTACAAAGAAAGCCTGGATTGGCACTTACTACAACCCCCTAGCAATCCACATCATTTACAGTTGCGAAGCTTCTTGCGCAACCTCAATGATCTTTATCATAGAGAACCTGCACTAAGCGTCTTAGACTATGATTTAGAAGGCTTTTCCTGGATTGATAGCCATGACACAGAAAATAGTGTTATTTCTTTTTTGCGTCGTAGTAAACAACCGGATGATACGTTGATATTCATTTGCAACTTTACTCCCGTGCCACGCTACGGCTATCGCTTGGGCGTTCCACATGCGGGAGAGTATTATGAAGTTATTAATAGTGATGACGCAAACTATGGTGGTAGTGGATTGATTAATGATCAACCAATGCCCAGCGCTCCAATACCCTGGCAATCCTGCACCAATTCAATCATCTTGACACTTTCACCTTTGAGCACTATCGTCTTAAAAAAGCGTATCGTTGAGTCGGAAGAAGAGATAGTACCAGAAACAGTTGAAGCGAAGTCTTAAAGCTCCTTAGCTTTGTTTTAAAGATCCTCCAATTAGCAATAATACCACTAATACACAAGGGCGAACAGAGTTATCCGCCCTTGTTCTCTTATCTAATAGATGTTTCGCGACTTGGATTGCTCTTTTCTAATATACTGTTCTGCTCGTATGCCTCACATACCCAATCACATATTTCTTGCGGATTATCGGATAATCTTAGTAGATCAATATCACCCGCTGATACATTTTCTAGAGCTAGCATCGTCTCGCGCAGCCAATCCATTAATCCTCCCCAATACTTTGAGCCATATAGTATTATAGGGAAGTTGCTCACTTTCTTTGTCTGAATAAGTGTCAATGCTTCAAAAAGCTCATCCATAGTACCAAAGCCACCTGGGAATATTACGAAAGCAGATGAGTATTTTACAAAGAGCGTTTTTCTTACAAAAAAGTATTTGAACTCTAAATCAATATCCAGGTACGCGTTGGAGTGTTGCTCAAACGGAAGCTCAATGTTACAACCCACTGAAAGGTTTCTGCCTTCTTGAGCACCCTTGTTCGCAGCTTCCATGATCCCAGGGCCGCCACCTGTAATAATACCAAAACCAGCACGCGCTAAAAGGGTCGCTGTCTCAACTGCTGCCAGGTAGTTTGCATTTTCTTGCTTTGTGCGTGCCGAGCCAAAGATGGTAACCGATGGGGGTAAGTGGGCAAGCGCGTCAAAACCGTTCACAAATTCGCTCATGATTCGAAACACACGCCATGGATCGGTAATTGTGAAATCAAAGTTTAGTGCACGCTCAACCGCATGGTTTTCTTCCTGTCTCTGTTCTTGGGACACAGGCTCCGATGGGGGTACCAATGGTTTTGTTGGTCGCTTTAGCAAACGTTCGTCTTCTGTAGTTGCATTATTTTTATTACGAATAAAAGGATAGCGATCCGCTACTTGTTGTTCACGGGTGGTTTCTTTCCCATTATTTTTCGTCTTATCAAGAGTCATATGACATCTCTTCTGTCTATTTAACGATGTGAGCCTCCCTCACTTTGACTTCCCCAGTATAACACGAAGCAAGGAAAACGAACACGCGCTGCTTCTTGAAATAGCACTTATTTATATGGTCTTTCTCGTTTTTCAATGGGCTATAAACATATGTACTCAATAATGTACCTTCTCGTTAAAACGCTCTCTTGAACTTTCTTGATTAAAGCTGTGGAGAGATGTTTCTCCACAGCTTATAGGTCACTTTCTTAAGCTATTGTCCCCCCACAAAGGCTACAAAATCGTTGATTCATCTGTTCCTGGCCACAATGAGGGCATCGTACTAGCTTAGGTCCGGGTTCTGCCGCCGCTTTACTGCTGGCTGGCCCTGCACCTCCATTATTACCATAATTTGAGACGTGCGGGTAATTCCCTTCTAGAATATCCTTATACTCACGGCTCTCAAACCATTTGACGCTTTCACGCGCTCGTACAATGATTAGCGGATGACTCACTGCTGAGACCATCACTAATTTATACATTCGATCGAGTAGATTGACATCTACGTCTTCGTAAAGGTCTGCCTGCTTTAAGAACTCTTTGGCATCCATCTGATCTCGTTGAAAAAGCGTTCCCCCTGCGAGTTTCATCATTAATGAAAGCATGACCTGCGAGTCCTGCACGACTAACAGTGCAGAACGGTCAGCGGTAAATTCAGATTTACGATCCCATTCTAGCAAGGTCGCTTCTAACGTGCGCCCTATGAGACGACCGATACCTAACGTCATATCTCCAACAATTGCAAGGAGGAAACCAATACCCCGTGCCATTGTTTTATAGAGTATATGCCCTGACTTTATATGCCCAAGTTCATGCGCAATTACAGCCAGTACTTCGTTTTCATCTAATAAATCAAGTAAACCTGTCGTTACAACAATATAGGGATTGTCGTGCCCACTCGTGTATGCATTCGGTATAGGTGATTGCGCTGCATACATTTCCGGCTCACGCATGTCTAGGATCTCACAGGCCTCTTGTAGCAATTTATACAACTGAGGACATTGCGTGGCAGAAACACGCACGGTTTGCGCGACATGCTGAATATAGGCAACTCGCTCTGGAAATAATTCTATAAACTTACGCACTACGATATCTAATCCAGGCACCCTTTGGAGGGCGTTTAGTGCTACACGATCATATGGATGTTGAAGTGCAATTGGATCAATGCCAGGGAAACGATGCCTTGGCTTGGACTGAACAGTAGACATAGAAAACTCCTTTGATGGATACTTATGAAGGATAAATGGTCAAATTTGAGAATTTTGCTTGCGCTCCTGCTTTCGTATCTTGAATGTTCGATACGAATAAAGCAATTGTCCCCTTAGTATAACTGGGATCAGAAAGTGTCTTCAATACTTGCCCATTGACACGGACAGCCATAGTGGAACCTTGTGCATTAATTTCAATATGGTTGTTACTTCCTTGCTTTCGAATCGCGCTATTTGCCGTGTAGTTTACTAATTTTAGTGGACTTGGGCTGGCTTTCCCATATTCATCTAAAATGCCCTTGAATATTGCATACGTGCCATCACCGTAAAGCTCAAAGCGGTAGTACATGGTGGGAGTTCCAATTTGGTCAGATGAGCATCTGATGTATAAACCATAGCCATTTTTCGCGTCTCCTCTAGATAATGCTGCATCTACGGCTATCTTAAAGTTGTTAAAAGATCTGCTTCCTGGCAGCAATTCCGGTAGTAGGCTGTTATTGTCATCTTCCAAAACTAGATTTCCATTTGTAATAGCTACTGAATATTTACCAGCTTCACTTCGCAAATCCCACTGATTACTATTATTTTTAAATTCATCAACAAACTTTAATGACTCTCTAGAGTGGGAAGATGCAGGAGTCACAACTACCCTGGTACTTTTTTGTGTAATGGGTGGGTAAACAAATAGATAGCTCGCTAACCCTCCTCCTACCAGTACAACGATCGAAATAATGATTCCTAAAAGAAGCTTGCTATTCTTCCTCTGAGATCCCTGTTTCCAATCTGAATTTTCAGGTGATGGCTTCCGCTCTTTCTGCAATTCAACAGGGATGATAAGGGTAGGTTGCGTTGAATAAGAAGAAGGATGCGAGGTTCCATCGCCAGAAGGTTGCCTCAACTCTATTTGGGACACATTGGGTTCCGACGCTATTCCTGGAAGTGGGATCACAGGAGGTATGTATTGCTTATGTACATGAGGTTGAGAAGATTGAAAAGGGACGTCTGAGCTTATCCCTAGAAATGGGGTCGCTGAAGGTGAACTTTGCTTGTAAACATTGGGATATTGAGAGGATGGAGAAGGAATGTCTGAACCTATCCCCAGAAATGGGGTCGCTGAAGATGGATTGTGTCTATAAGCACTGGGATATTGAGGGGGTGGAGAAGATACATTATTACGCTGATCTGGCCTTTCAGTCGGTTGAACAACTCCATCTCTTGATCGAGCATTAAATGCTGGTGAAGGCTGCGTTTCCTGAGTTGATATATTCGTTTGTAAAAATCTATTATAATAACCACAATTCGTACAATAAGGGTTACGAGGGAGCACCATACCACAGCGTATACACAAGGGCTTAGGTATATCGTTATCCAATGGGTATGATGAGGACATAAGAAAACCTCCAGATTTCAGAGCGCTGCTTTCCACTGAGTATCTCATATAGAGCGTAGAGTGTCCATCTTTCCTGTTATACTGTCTTTTTGGTAAACGGTGTTGGATTCATCCTGGCTCTCAGTCCAATCTTTCCTATTTTAGGCCGTTCAGAACTGGGATCTCTCGTCTGATTTCGAAACGTAGATAGCGATGAGCCTGGCGAATTGCCACTTCTACCTCAATTGGTGTATCACCACGTGCGAAAATAAAGCCAAGGTAGCTCGCCCCTTCTGGGAGTGGCACGAGCTGGTTATTCGGCTTCGCTGTAATCTCTATGCCTGTGATACCATGTACAGCCTCAGCCAAATCTACACCATGCACGGCTCTCAGAATGCCTGCTTGCGGGATCGGTATCATCATAACACCCACGGCACGTTTATCACGTTCTAAAGATAGAATATCCTCTCCAATCGCATGCCGAAGAATCAATTCTTCCAGGCACATGTTAGAGCCGAACTCCAGAACTGTTGAGCATAGACCACCAATGGACCGCCCTGCTATCTCTAGCATCCAGGGCCCCTGCTCATTCACACGTAGCTCTGCATGAACTGGTCCATGTCGTAATCCAAGCGAGGCCGCAGCGACCGATACACATACAGCGATTGCTTGTTGCACACTAGGCGCTAATCTTGAAGGCGTTAGGTAGATGGTCTCTTCGAAGAAAGGTCCATCAAGCGGATCAGGCTTATCGAATAATGCGAGTACCTTGAGTTGGCCATCGGTGACCAACCCCTCTAATGCAACCTCAAAACCTGGAATAAAATCTTCGACCAGAAATGATGTTTCTTGTTCTGATAAGCCTTCGCTTAATAAAATGCGCTTCAAACGCTGGAAAGCTATAACAAATTCGGTTTGCGTATTTGCTCGTATTACTCCACGACTCCCAGACAAGCGTCTTGGTTTAAGAACACAAGGATATGTTACCTGTTCCGCAATCCATAATGGATCATCATGTAGCCAGAAATTACGGAAGATTGGGCAGGGTGCCCCACCTGCTGACATCATCTGGCGCATGAGTAACTTGTCACGTGCTGCCTCACTCGCTTGAGGAGAGTTGTGTGGTAATCCAAGCACGACACTGGCATACGCCGCTAGCTCAGTTGCGCTATCATCTACGGAAAGTATGGCTACGAACGGATCTCTCCGCGCAAATTCGACGATCGTTCCTACTGATTCCTCAATATTTGCAAAATCTAAACCGAGTGGAACATGCCAGTATTCTGCAAGTGACTCAGGTAAATCAAGGCCAACTACTATCTCAAGTTCCAACCGCTCTCCTGCACTAAGAAACGCTCCCGCACGATAAGTAGCTGGTGACATAAGCAATAAAACACGCTTTTTTCGTCCATTCACGACAATCATTTAGTTCTTCCTTACATCGAAGAGATAGACCAGGTTTCTATTCTATATATTAGCTCACTCTTTTCAAAATGCAACAATAATTTATCCCTATTTATAACAATTTTATGTCTGCTCAACTTCCACCACAAAACCACGTGACTTTAGAGCTACTGCTAGCCCAAATAGCCTCGCGTCCCCTTTTACAACCCAGACTAGCTCATTAGGCCCGCTTTTTATATTCTCATTCTTTCCAGCTCCTTCCCATGAACACTCATATGTTCCTTGCCATTGCCGATGCTGCACGCGCCCCTGATATTGCCATGCATTCGCCATAGGCCGCCTGTTATTAAAGCCAAAACCAGAACCTTCAACGCTTGCGAAATCTCTACTTCGAAAAATAACCCTCATGACAATTCCTTTTTGTTAAAACCATGGAGACAATAGGGACTATACACGTGAGCTCCAACTAGGGTTGCTTGCTTAAGCTCATTTGTACGGAGATATTGGGAGGATATGCCTCCACGGGTTAAAAAGATATGAAATCAGTATAACTCTTTTATGCAACCTTTTCACAATCAATAATTTATTTGAACTTAAACAGATGTGATATTGTATTAGTGTCGTAGATATGACCTGGACGGCATACATTCCTTCAATAAGTACGAAGGCGGCGATTTTTCATAATAAGAACTTGGAGGTATGCAACTATATGTTGCTATTCGCTCATAATGAATAAATACCACGATGGCCAATACATTTCCCTTAGTCAACAGGCTCAATATGCTATAGCCGCTGATATCTTGCAGCGCCCGAGTATTGAAGCTTGCGGCGTTTTACTAGGCTTCATAGATGAATTTGAAAATTGGCAGATAGAAGATGCTTATCCAATCCCTAATATTTTTAACTCCGCTGTCTACTTCGAGTTTGCTCCGGAAGACCTTATAAAGGTTTATCTTACTTATCCAGATCAGATCATCGGTGTCTACCATAGTCACCCAACTGGTTTCGCAAGTGCGAGTGATACTGATCGTGAGAATATGCGGAGTGTTAACGTGGGGGAATGCATTCCATGGGCATGGCTTATTATCTGTGGGCCATTTGATCGCACGCATACACCGCGACCGCTGCCAGGCACAAAAATTATTGCTTATCATCACTTCGATCAAGATGGACTCCAAACAATTACGCTCCATCTCACAGAACCTTCAAGCGAATCTCTATCCGAAACATAAATTCACAATACTTGACGCTGAAAAAGTGCTTAGTAGCCTAGTCATGCTATGAGAAATACGCTATAATATTGACGCTAGACGGTAGTACTGACCATTCATTGAGGGACATTCTATCGGAAGATACATTCTTGCCTTGCTGTTGCCTACATCAATGCACGGTTGTTCTTCGCTAGAAAATGATATCAAGTGAAGCATCTTTATAACAACTATACGATACAACGGCCACCAAACTTCTCTTTATATGGAGCAGAATATCGTGGACGGAGGCAGAGTGAAATATTTTCTTAGCGGATTGGTGTTCGTTGGCGGCATGACAAGCTTGGCTCTAGAAATGTGCGCATCTCGCCTTCTGGGAGCTTACTTCGGTACTTCTCTCTTTATCTGGGGCAATCTTATTGGGCTTATTTTACTTTATCTCACTATTGGGTATTTTCTAGGTGGTAGAATCGCTGATCGTTATCCTCATGAGCAAGTCCTCTGTGTCATTACAGCTGCTGCTGCACTTGCTATCATGATTATTCCGTTTGTGAGCCAAAGTATTCTTACCTGGTCTGTTACTGGCATCGCTGATGTCTCCGTTAGCATCTTCGCAAGTTCTTTAATCGGATCTATGTTACTCTTTGCAATTCCAATCATACTTCTCGGTCTCGTTTCACCATTTGCTGTTCGCTTGATGACCAGAGATGTGGTGAAGAGTGGGCGCATCAGCGGGTCCCTTTATGCTATATCTACAGTCGGTAGTATCCTGGGCGCTTTTTTGCCTGTACTATGGCTCATTCCATGGTTAGGTGTGCGACGCACAATCCTGGTCTTTGGTGTGGTTCTTTTTGCTGCATCACTATGGGGCCTCCGCCCACGCTGGCGCCCTTCATTTGCACTCCCACTCATCTTACTACTTCTTCCCCTGGGTCCGCTTAAAGAAATTCCACATCTAATCCATGAGCAGGAATCGCTGTATAACTACATTCAAGTGACACAGGATGCTGATGGTACACGACAACTTATTCTGAATGAAGGACAGGCTATACATTCTATTTATTATTCAGACCAGGCTAAAATTCTTACTGGATGGTACTGGGATTATTTTCTGGCCGCTCCATACTTTAATTCAGGCTTTAAACCACAGCAATTAAAGCGTGTCGGTATCATCGGTCTTGCCGGCGGGACTATCGCACATCAATTTACTCAGGTTTATGGGCAGGTTCCTATCGATGGCGTGGAGATTGATCCGGCTATTGTGGAGACTGGACGGAAGTATTTTGCTATGACAGAACCTAATTTGCATGTTTATACTCAGGATGGCCGCACATTCCTCGCTACGACCCGAGAACATTATGATGTTATAGCTGTTGATGCATTCCAACAACCATATATCCCTTTTCAACTTACTACTCGCGAATTTTTTACGGCGATACGCTCTCATCTCTCTCCTGACGGTGTTGTCACTTTGAATACTGGACATACTACACACGACTATAGGCTGGTGCAGGCGTTCGTTAATACGATGAGCCAGGTCTTCCCTAGCGTTTATGTATTTAACGTTCCAGGCACTTTCAATACGGAGATTATGGCTAGTATGCAAACTACTTCACTACATACCTTTCAGTCAAACCTTTCTCGGGTTCCTCAAAATTCTGTTATGGCACAGGTTGCAGATGAAGTTTTACCAGTCGCTACTCAAGGCCATCCAGACGGAGGCATTGTCTTTACAGACGATCGAGCTCCCATCGAGCAGATCACTGATCAATTGTTGCTGAACTATATTCAGCAACCTTAGGTGCTGAGTATGATCAGAAATGTGATGGAATCGAACAAGAAACTTACTGCATGATAGATGAATCTAGAAAGCCGAGAGGAAAGAAGATTATGGCGGTTGTAGCAGTTATTGGTGCACAGTGGGGCGACGAAGGCAAGGGGAAAATTATAGATGAGCTATCTATGCGCGCGGATTTTGTGGTACGTTACCAGGGCGGCAGCAACGACGGCCATCGTGTGGTTTATACTAATGGTGAGTTTTCTTTTCATCTTGTTCCCTCTGGCATTCTCTATCCTAATACTACCTGCATCATCGGCAATGGTGTTGTTGTTGACCCCAAAGGACTCCTACAAGAGATAGGGCAGCTCCAACAGCAAGGAGTGGATGTCTCCAGGCTCTATATAAGTGAGCGGGCACACGTTGTAATGCCCTATCACTTCTTACTCGATCGACTTGAAGAAGAGGCTCGCGGTTCAGAAAAGATGGACCTTTCTCAGCGTGGTATTGGACCAGCGTACGTTGACAAACATGCTCGTACTGGCATACGTATGGCAGACCTACTCGATGTCGATGCTTTTCGCGCCAAACTCTCGATGATCCTTCAGCAAAAAAATCGGATGATTACCCAGATTTATGGTCAACCACCCCTCTCCCTGGAAGAGATTCATGGCGAATACTTCAAGTATGGCCTTCAGCTCTTTTCCCATATACGAGACACACAAAAGATGCTTCGCGATGCATTGTTTGATCGTAAAACAATTCTCTTAGAGGGAGCTCAAGGGGCGCTTCTTGACATTGATTTCGGCACGTACCCATTCGTTACTGCATCATCAACTATAGCGGGAAATGCCGCCGTTGGCGCTGGCTTGCCGCCTCGCTCTATTGAGCGCGTCGTTGGCGTTTATAAAGCTTATACCACTCGCGTAGGCAGTGGACCAATGCCGACCGGATTATTCGATGCAATGGGCGAAACGATACGTGAACGTGGTCAGGAATATGGCTCTACTACAGGAAGAGAGCGCCGCTGCGGATGGTTTGATGCCGTAGCTGGCCGTTTTGTGGCTCAACTTAATGGCCTAGATGCTATGGTTGTTACGAAGTTAGATGTTCTTGATACCTTCCCTACTGTCAAAATCTGCACTGCCTATAACTTGCGCGGTCAGACAATTCGCAGCCTCCCAGCTACACTTTCCGATCTCGCTGCCTGCGAACCTATCTATGAGGAGGTCGAGGGCTGGCAGTGTAGTACAACAAGTATAAATACTTATGATGATCTCCCAAAGGCTGCTAAAGCTTATCTTAAACGCCTTGAAGAGGTTCTAGAGACACCTATCGTTATGATTTCTGTGAGCCCTCAACGCGGTCGGACAGTTCAGATGCAGGATGTACTCGCCCCTCCTTCTAGTGACGATCGTTACCCTAGAAATGCTCTACGCTAGAGATTGCTTTTCTTACTCGCTACCCTAGTGGCTTTTTTGCCATCACTGATCCGCTACGGGGAAACTGGAGAGGGCAGGGCCTGATCTGTTCCCAGACGAGTAAACGACGACCATCTGTAAGCCCAGGCAGATCAACAGGTCGATCGGCCTTGAGTGTTGCACCTACCTGCGCGCCGGCTCGCTTTCCTTGCGCCAATTCTTCAGCAAGATCACCTTTCTTGGGTAGAATGATCGATCCATTGATGCGACAATAAGGAGCACAGTATTCGAGCAGCAAGGAGAGAGATGCAACTGCACGCGCGGTGACTACATCAAACATGGCGCGATATTCAGCTTTGTGCGCAAGTTCTTCAGCACGACCATGCACTACTACAACATTTTCGAGTCGCAG
Organism: uncultured Dictyobacter sp.; assembly: GCA_964247965.1. Taxonomy (GTDB): domain Bacteria; phylum Chloroflexota; class Ktedonobacteria; order Ktedonobacterales; family Ktedonobacteraceae; genus Dictyobacter. The sequence continues at coordinate 15,244 of CAXTXB010000008.1, forward strand.
CTTCTCAGCAATATGCCGTAAGAATGTTACTTTTTTACCTGTAGCCTCAACAAGCATCACGCGCCATTGAGGGTGGACTATTTTAAGAGGAAGGCTAGGAAAACCAGCACCCGCACCAATGTCTAGCACGTATGTTGCTGGTTTATTGTAAACCAGCAATAGTGATAACGAATCAAGAAAATGTTTTGTATCAACCTCCTCCGGGTTGGTAATTGCGGTGAGATTGACGCGCATATTCCAATCGAGCAACTCCCGGCGATAGCTCAGGAGTTGCTCTAATTGGATATCACTTAGTTGAAGGCGCAGTTGTTGTAGCCCTTCAAGAAACACGGTAGAGAATGTATCTACAGAATCTGACATCTACGACACGATTTTCCGCTTATTATTCAGGTAATCTACCAATAGGTACTCACCCAGGTTGTCTTTGTCTGCATAAAAAGTGCGCCCATGATTGATCTCTGCCATCTGGTTTATAAACGCTACCATCCAGCTATCGTCATACAGCATGAATGTGTTGATGGTGATGCCTTCGCGGGTGCAGCGTTGCGCCTCTAAAAGCGTCTGCTGTTCAGCAAATGGGCTGGGATAGGCAAATTGCCACCCACCTAATGCTTCTTCATACCAGACAGTTGGACCTCCATCAGTAATCATGATAATCTGCTTATTCGTGCCTCGCTGTTTCGCTAAAAGCTGTCTTGACAACATGAGACCATGGGCCATATTGGTTCCACGCTCGTTGTCAGCCTGGCTCAGCTCAAGTAGTTCATTCGGCTTATATTCTCGTGCAACAAATGAGAAGCCTACAATAGATAGGTTATCTCGCGGAAACTGCGAACGAATTAGACTCTCTAGCGCTACTGCTACCTTTTTCGCCGACTGTTGGCAACCGTTATACACCATACTCAAGCTCATGTCAATCATCAGTACGGTCGATGATTGCGTTGTGAACTCGGTACGATATACCTCAAAATCTTCTTTCGTGAGGTTAACCGGGGTTCCTGTCCCTCGCCGGTGCACTGCGTTCATCAACGTCTTCTCTAGATCAAGCAGGAACGGATCTCCAAATTGGTAGGCTTTACTTTCGTCAGTTCGCTCTCCACCCATACCTCGGAACGGGCTGACGTGGCGACCAAAACCGTCTCTCTTCATTTTATTAAAGATATCATGTAATGCCTTCTGACCAATTTTACGGATACCTCGCGCTGTGAGCTCCCAGCGGTTCCCTTTCTTCTGGATGTATCCCGCTTCCTCTAATGTCTTCATGAGCTCTTTTAGCTGCTCAACTGATTGGTATTCCTCATCTCCAAGCAAGTCTTTGACCTTCTGGCTGTCAATTGCTTCTAGATTATCCAGCCGTCGGGCATCCTGCAACTGCTCCTCCAGGCCATCCATCTGCTGCAGACGTCCCATCATACGCATTGCTTCATTTAGTGGCAGTGACTCTTCGCCACGAAAGGGGAAGCGCGTGCGCATTTGCTCCATAGGTGCAACTGCTTCTAGATTTTGTGCCAGTTCCATCATATCGACGCGAATACGATCATCCCCCATGAGCTGTTCCATGAGGTCCTGTAATTCTTGCCTCTGCTCAGATGAAAGGTTATCCATGATGCCTTGCATTGCCGCCATCTGTTGCTGCATCTGTTCAACCAGATCATCTAAGGAGTTTACGCCGGGAAAGTATTCACCATGCTTTTGCATGAACGCGTCAAAGTCTGGTTCAAGACCTTCTTGCCGCTCTCGCAGCATCTTGTTCAAGTCACGAATCATTTCTCTTAGCTTGGCTATATCCTCTGGCGTCATGTTCTGCAAAGATTGCTGCATTCCCTGGAAAAACTGTTGCATCATCTGCTGCTGCAGGCTACTCATTAGTTCGTTGAACTTCTCACGAGCCTGGTCATCCATGAAATCATAATCAGATAGACCCTTGATCTGACCAGGAATATCGTTAGGTAGGCCGTCCAGATAGTCCTGCTTCCGCTTCGCGATCATCTCCAGCATCTTCTTCTTCTGCTCAGAAGAGAGGTCGTCGTTTCCCTGCTCAGAACCCTGTCCAGATTGGCCCTGTTGACCCGCTTGCGGCTGTCCGCCCATCTGTGGCTGTTGACCCTGATTGCCTGGTTGAGATTGTTGATTTTGCGCGCCTTCTTGTCCTTGTTCAGAGGATGGCGTTTGCTGACTGTCAGATGGCGCATTCAGACGATTTTGAATGCCTTCACGCTCCATCTTTTTGATCTCTTCAAGCTTTTCTCTTAAGTCATCCATTACGCCAGACGCCATGTTATAGCGATTGAGCTGCTCTCTACGCGTATTACGCATACGCTCTAACATCTCTCGCAATCCCATGGTTCTCTGACCATCTTCACCTCGTATACCTTCCTGCATCAAGCGTTTAAGTGCTTGCTGCAGGTTTCCATCTTCGAGATAATCGTCAGAGAGGGCGTTTAGAATATCATCGGCATCCAGGCCTTCAATGTTCTGTGTCCCATCCCAACGGGAATAACCATAACGGCTCTTATAAAATCGTTCGAACATGTCGCGTGTTCCTTTAGCGTCGATAGCGTGTCTTACCGGCTACTTCATCCTTATTAAGACGCCTGTTTAAGTGCAAACCCTCTAGTATGAATTCAACAGCCGACGCAATTGTCGCCGGATTCCCGCGTGCATTTAGCTTATCAATAGCCTTGCTTAAACCACCAACTTTTGATAGCTGGGTGACGTATTCCATTGAGGGCATATCATTGCCTACCTGGACGTTCAGTCCTCGCTCAAATCCGGCTACGAGTTGCTCAAATTCACGCGACTCAAAGTACTCACCAAAAACACTTAGAATAGCTCCATTGATGAGCTTTTGAACCACGCGCTCTTCTTTGACTTCGCCCACCGCATCCAATTCGATCTTACCAGCAGTCGATGCGATAATAGCCTGTAGATCACTTACCCGTGGCGCAACCTGGCGCTCTTTAAGCCTCAATGCTCGGCGGCTCGCGTTACTTAGCACATTTTCATAGTTGGACACAGAAACACGCACACTTACGCCTGAACGCTGGCTGATGTCGTTGCTGCGACGAGCAAGATGGGTCACTTCAGCAATGATCTCTTTCATAAACTGTGGAACGACTACTTCCATCCCATCAGTTAAGAAGTGATTGCTCTCCGCTTCCATGATGTTCATTTCATGCTCTATTGTTAGCGGATAATGCGTTCGAATCTCTGAACCTACACGGTCCTTTAAAGGGGTGATGATACGTCCGCGATTGGTATAGTCTTCCGGATTGGCGCTGGCAACAACGTATACGTCGAGTGGTAGACGGATCTTGTAGCCACGAATCTGGACATCACGCTCTTCCATGATGTTTAACAAACCAACCTGAATGCGCTCTGCAAGATCGGGTAGTTCGTTGATACAAAAGATGCCGCGGTTCGTACGAGGAATCATCCCATAGTGAATCGTTAATTCGTCAGAAAGATAACGTCCCTCAGCTACACGCACCGGGTCTACTTCTCCCACCAGGTCAGATATGGTGATATCTGGAGTCGCGAGCTTTTCTCCATAACGACGATCACGCTCGATCCATTCAATCTCTGTTCGATCGCCAAACTCTGCTATCTTATCTTTGCCTGACTTACTAATAGGTTCGAAGGGATTATCATTGATTTCACTGCCGGCAATAATTGGCACGTATTCATCCAACAAGTTGATAAGGCTGCGCGCAATACGTGTCTTCGCCTGACCACGCTCACCCAGGAAGATGATATCCTGCCCAGAGAGAATGGCGTTTTCTATTTGAGGAATGACCGTGTCCTCATAGCCGACTATCCCAGGGAACAATTCTTCCCCGTCCCGAATCTTGCGAATAAGATTTTTCCGCATCTCTTCTTTAACAGAAAGCACTTTATATCCACTTTCACGTAGTTCTTGCAAAGTACGTGGACGAGTAGTAATGGCCATTCAGTTTTGTGCTACCTTTCTTGGGGATTGGCTCGTGTGATGCATGTCTGGGATTGAGGGCGAGTGACCGATCCTGCATGATCCTACGGTACCAAATATATGTGGAACCATACTTGATTCTACAGCCTGAAACAGGAAAACGCAAGTGTAAACAGAAGAGATGCTCCATGATGGCGATCTCTGGAACACTCTTCTGCTTCGTATTAGCATTTTCCTTCTAGACGAATCTTTACGCCTTCTAGATAACGAAGGAATATTATGCCGCCCTGCCTGGTAGGTGTTGGGGAACACTTGTCACTACAATTCCTGGTCGGAAGAGTAGGGCCGCTTTTAACTGCAGCGCCGTCTGATTATGGAGAAAATGCTCCCACCAATGCGAGACAATGAACTCTGGCAGCAATACCGTCAAGGTATACTCGGGATATAACTCATGAATGGTATCAATATATGCTAACAAGGGACGACCAAGTGAGCGATAGGGAGATTCAATCACTACTAGCTCGGTCTTTTCATCATTCCCGATATTTGGTCGCCATTGCCTCCACGCCTCTCGCACCCTTTGCTCGTCGGCATCGTCAACCGCTACGTGTACAGCAATAACATTCTCCGATATCGAACGTGCGTAAGATAAGCTCTGTATAGAGACGCGATCCATTCCCGCGATGGGTACAACGAATAAGTGCTTGATGTCCGCCGGCTTCGCCGGGATGTTTGTGGTTCGCTCCTGCTCGACATTTGTATAATGCTTATGGATACCCATGAACATTAAGACAAGCAGAGGAATTAAGACAACAACGATCCATGCACCCGACTGGAACTTGGTCACTGCAATGATTATTGCAACTAAAGCCGTCGTGATTGTGCCTGTACCATTAATTATCGCGCTGCGCAGCCAGTTCTGTCTCTCTCTACGCAGCCGCCACCAGTGAAGCACCATGCCACCCTGTGAGAGCGTAAAGGACATAAATACGCCGACCGCGTAGAGGTCAATCAGGTGATTCGTGTCACCATTAAAGATCATAAGCAGCGCACTCGCTAGAACTGCGAGGAATACGATACCAATTGTAAAGGCAAGGCGGTCACCACGAAACGCAAATTGATGAGGCAGAAAGTTATCACGCGCTAATAGCGATGCCAGGCGGGGAAAGTCTGCATAACTTGTATTTGCTGCCAGCGTCAAAATCAGCAGAATCGCTACTTGGAGCACTGGAAACATAAAAGATAGTGGCCCATTGAAGACTCGCTGCGCTATCTGTGCAATGACGGTCTCCTTTCCGAGTGGGTCCGGTGCTACCCCATAAGTGAGGGTTAACAACATGATACCAATAAAGAGAATACCCAGAATTACAGCCATTGCAGTTAATGTCTTACGCGCATTTAATGGCTCTGGTCTCTTGAATGCTGGCACACCGTTCGATATAGCCTCTACTCCTGTCATCGCCGAACATCCTGATGCAAATGCTCTCAAGATAAGAAAGAGTGAAACTCCTTCTACGGGCACTACTCTTTGATTTGCTGGTGTATGAAATGTAGCTAAAAAGGGTTGATGATCAAAGAGGTAAGCCTTCGTGAGGCCATAGAAGATCATTAGTAGAGCAGTGACGATGAAAAAGTAGGTCGGTATGGCGAATATGGACCCGGATTCTCGTACTCCTCGCAGGTTCACGACCGTGATGAGCACCACCAGTGCGACATCTAATAGGACTTCATTATGATTCTGTGTGAGAATGGAAAAAAAAGGGATTGAGGCAAGATTTTGCACTCCCGATGCCACACTTACAGATACAGTTAGGACGTAGTCGATGAGCAGCGATGCTGCCGCTATCAGCCCTGCCAGGGTCCCTAAATTATCTTTTGCTACAATGTAGGAACCGCCACCGTTTGGATATGCAGGAATCGTCTGACGATATGAAATGGCTACTATAGCTAACAGCGCTACAATGGCAATACTGATTGGTAAAACCAGATTGAGTGCCGCCAGGCCAGCAAGAACCAGGACTGCCATACATGCTTCTGTCGCGTATGCCACAGAAGAAATTGCGTCAGAAGAAAGGACTGCCAGAGCCTTGACCTTTGTGAGTCGTTCATGTTCTGCTTGTGATGTGGCGATTGGCGCACCAATAAGCGCACGCTTCACATAGTAGAAAAAGCGACTACTTCCCTTGGGGGGTGCTAACATGACATCTGTCGCCTTTAAAAGCCCAGGGCTAATGCTCTCTAGAGCCTTACGGGTAGGCCTGACTGTTCTTATCCGTTCATGACTCGGATATTTTCCTTGAATAACCTCAGTGCGAGCAATGCGAGCCAGATCACCTCGCTCAACCGTTTCTATAGATTCTTGCTTCACATCGCTATCGCTATTGAGGATCTGCTCTTCCTTCTGATCCATCGCTTCTATTCTCCTAATGACGCCGCAACACTAATATCATGCAAGCTGCGCACACGCTGCCAATCCTTACTACTATAGATCCTTGTACTTCTTTCTCGTATCTGTATCTGTAGAGTAGGATGTCTCTTGATCGCATTTAGTATACACCACAACTCAGTTGACTAACAGATCGTCTCTCACAAGATATTTTCATTTCCTCGTGATCTCATACAATCGATAAATTATACAACAAGTTGACAAAAAATCTCTGACTATGCAGCAAATATGTCCCTAGTCTTCTGCATTAAAACGGTAACCAACACCCGATACTGTCAAGATAAAGCGTGGATTGGCAGGGTCAGGCTCGATCTTTCGCCGAAGCTGACCAATATATACGTGTAAGTAGTGCGAGTCCGCACCATAACCTGTTCCCCATATCTGCGTTAGCAACATTTGCCGTGTCATTATCTTTCCACTATTCTTGATGAGCGCTTTTAACAGATCATACTCGGTTGGCGTTAACTTTATATCTTTCTTTTCTACTTGCACACTCCGTTGCGCAAAATCAACTCGTAGCGGCCCAGCCGTAAAAATTGGTTCCGTGCCCGCTTGTAACTGGGCAGTATGACGGAGAGCTACACGCACACGAGCTAGTACTTCATTGACGCTAAATGGCTTTGATACATAATCATCTGCTCCTAGATCGAGTGCAAGTACTTTATCTCGTTCAGTGTCTTTCACAGAAAGCACAATTATAGGTAAATTTGATTGTTCTCGTACACGTCTACACACTTCCAGTCCGCTCATTCCTGGTAAGCCTAGATCAAGAAGCATGAGATCAGGCCTATAATGAGAGATAGATTCTAAAGCATCTTCTCCACTGTTTGCAGCTGATACTTCAAAGCCGTGAGCAGCCAGACTACGTTGTAAGGCCCGTAAGATTTCGATCTCATCATCAACAATAAGAATACGAGCACCACTCTTACTCATGCGTATATCCTTCTGCTTTTTCTAAGGGCAGTGTAAAGCGGAAAATAGCTCCTCCTCCAGGTCTATTTTCCGCCCAGATACGTCCACCATGTGCCTCGACTAGTCCACGACACACTGCCAATCCCAATCCTGTTCCCATTACACTACTGTTGCGACGTTTCGCTCCCGATACTCGATAAAACTTATCAAAGATACGCTCCAGGTCCTCGGGAGGTATGCCAGGCCCACAATCAGCAATGCTGATCATTATTTGCTCATCCATACGCTTGGCCGCTATTTCAATGGCAGAATGAGTAGGTGTATAACGTACTGCGTTTTCGATCAAGTTTGTCAGAACCTGGTCTATCTGTAAGTAATCTAATTCGACAGGTGGCAGATCACTTGAGATGTCCTTGAGCACGTCTCTGTCTTGTAGTAATGTATGCATGTGCCCTATTACATCGTTGATTACTTCTTCAATAGGATACCACTCTTTCTCTGCCTTGAGTGCTCCTCCTTCGATGCGTGACATGTCGAGCAAATTCCCAACGAGCCGGTTCAGTCTGTCGGCTTCACGTTCTATTGCAAGAGCAAAACTACGCTTTGTTTCTTCGTCCCATTCTACATCTTCCTGCAGGAGACTACTCGCTGCCGCCTTAATTGATGAAAGTGGCGTGCGCAGGTCGTGTGAAACTGATGAGAGTAGCGCTGATCGTAAAGCGTCTGTACGCTGTAGGAGCTCTATCTGTAGTGCGTCCCTACGCACACGAGCACGTTCAATCATTGCAGTAGCTTGATCAAGAAAGGTCCAGAAGAATGCGCTGTGATGGTTTAAGCTCAATTTCTGTCCTTCTATATCCCGCTCTATTGGAAAATGTCTGGCACCTGCATTGACGACGAGACGTGCTACTCCTACTATGATCTGCCCTTGCCGTAACGGTATCAGACGAATGTAGCGCTGCGCTTCTGACTCTTTTGTAGAAACTACACGCCTGAAACGATATGGTTCTTCCTTTTGGACTGGGAATGTGTGGGATATTGCATACACATCAACAATTCTTCCTTGCAACATTACAGATTGTGCAGCTTTTTCTTCATCTGAGGTGAGTACTACCCGCTCTACTGGCTGACGTGCATCCGCTTGCAAACTCAATCGCCCATACAGATCAGGCAGCAATATTGCGCAATCATAGATACCTTCCAGTGCAAAATTATTTAGAACTGCATGGGCAACTATATCTAGCTGTTTCTCAAGACTTTCCTCACTTGTCGTTGCATTCACAAGCTCATATAGCACACGCGTCTCCCTCTCTCGCAATGTGGCTTGCTCCGCGCGCTGCCTGAGCGCCGCAGCAAGCTGCCCGGTGATGATTGCTGTTATGAGAAAAATACATAATGCAAGCCATTCTTCAAAACTGTTTATCGTAAAGGTGTAAAGAGGTTCTATAAGAAAGTAATCAAAAGAAAGAAAGGCAACTATCGATGCAATAACCGCTGCATATAACCCGCGTCTGGTAGCCAAACCTAATACGACTAGAAGATATAAAAATGATATGTTAGGAATCTTAGGATAAAGTGCACCTGCGTAAATGATACTAGTTACAAATATGGTGCTGATAAAAGCAAAGAGAGTATCTACTATGTAACGCCTTACGCGATGCTCCTCTATCATACCTAAAAACAGAACATCCTCTATAGATTTCATATTTCTCTTCCTCTAGGAGTAGTTGCTGGATTACGAAAAAAGGATAGCACACTACAAAGAGAATGTAAAAGAGATGTCGTTTTCCTGCACGCCCTTGACCATAGATGAAGGCAACGCTATACTCAACGTATGAGACAGCAACGTATTATACTTCTTCTCTTACTCTTTTGCACTGGCATTGCTTCTTGTAGCCCGGGTCATCTCGGTAGCAATGTCGTTGCCTTTGTGCGCGATGGGCAGTTGTGGACGAGTGATCCTGACGGAGCGAATGCATTTGCTGTGGTTGCCCAGAACAATCCTGTTGTTGGCTATACATGGTCACCAACACATCAGATTCTGTCTTATCGCATACTTGATCCAGACTTTGCTAAAACATCGACAGCAAAGCATCTCTCTGCAAATTCTATCACTGGACTCATTACGGATACGCCATCTACACTCAATACTATTGGAATTGATGGTGGTACGCCTATCTCTATTGCCTTCTCAAGCCCAGAAGTTCGCTACAGTAATGCGGTGTGGAATGCAAATGGGACGCGCCTGCTCTACAGGCAAACCGCAACCTCTTTCTCAGGCAATCCATCTCATGCTAACTGGTGGATATCTCAGAATGATCAACCTGGTGGCATTGCCATCAAATCACTACCAGGCTCATATTCTATGCCCTCTCTCTCATATGTTGCAGAGAAATACCAGGCTCTTGGCAATTCCAGTGACGGCTTATTTACGACTACTTTGGCTGGTACGCAACTTCATCCATTAACACACGAACCTCTTCCTGGCCATCCGCTCCCTGCGTCTCTAGAGCGCGTTTTATGGCAACCGGGACATCAAGACCATGCTTTTCTCTACGCTAGAAGCTCTGCTACCGTGGTTCCTTCCTCAGGGGGAAATAGCGAAATTACTTTCTCTATCCAACTCGTCGTACAATCTCTAGAAGGTCAGATATCTCCTGTGGCGACATGCGCGTGTACTCAATTCGCCTGGTCCCCAAATGGAAACTACATACTCTACAGCACTGGTAGTAATTATACGATATTCAGTATGCAAAATAACTCTTCATTTAGTATCCGTAGTGAAAATGGTAGTGTCCCGTACTGGTCCCCCGACGCGGCTTTTCTTTTGCTCGATGCCCCCGATAGCCTGGTGCTCGTCAATATAGCAACGAGGCAACAGGTTTCTTTTCTCAGTAGTCAACAGCAAGCAAATCTTCAATCTGCTCCAGAGAGTGTCCCGGCCACAAATGCTCTTCTTCAGCCTATCGCCAACAGCCTCTGGGCTGCTGACAGCCGCCATTTCCTTTTTCTAACACATAATGGTCTTCTTTGGCAGGGAAGACCACTTCACACAGGAAAAGGCTTGTATACTGTAACCATTGATAAAGACGGCCATCCTCAGGGTGATCCTACTGTAGTCGATACAGGTAATGATACACAGGCCGGCTGGTCTTATCAAGATCCTGATGCTTCTTTCCTTTATTAGCAAGTAGTAACGACACATATATGTGATCGATTTGCATCTGTACTATCGTACAGCTATTAGTAGAATAATGGAGGCTACTTACCTTTTATGAGCAAAAAAGAGCAGGTCAAAAACTCCTCTTCTAACGTCGACGATGATGCATTCGATGAGGAACTAGAATATGATGATTTAGAACTCCTTGAACGTCTAGAGACGCTACGCGAAGACATGGAGGATTTAGGAGTAAATACCATTGCAGAAGTTACCCAACGGATTACAGAACTCCATCATCAGTTAGATCGGAAACACTAAGAAGCGCAATAATGACTCATCCCGAACTTTTAAAAAATGATGAACATCGTACTTAACCATCGGATTTTTAATGGCTACGGAGGGAAAAAAAA
>CAXTXB010000008.1:26109-29002 GCA_964247965.1 uncultured Dictyobacter sp.
CCTACTTTCCCCCCCCCCCCCCCTAAAAACCCCAGGGAAAAACACACTGTTCATCATTTTTCAAAAGTTCGGGATGAGTCATTTCTTAACCTCCAAGATATGCCTGACGCACTAGATCGTTCGTTAAAAGATTGGCTGCAGTATCGCTCAGCACGATCTTTCCCGTCTGTAGAACGTAACCTCGATCTGCGAGAGTCAAAGCCATTGAGGCATTCTGCTCAACGAGGAAGACGGTAACTCCTTCTTTTCGAATCTGCATGATTGTGTCAAAGACCGTTTCAACCAGCTTGGGTGAAAGTCCCATCGAAGGTTCATCCATACATATCATGCTCGGTCGCGACATAAGTGCTCGCCCCATAGCAACCATCTGTTGCTCACCGCCAGACATAGTGCCAGCAACCTGCCTCAAGCGCTCTTTTACACGAGGGAAGATCTGGCAAACGTGATCTAAATCTTCGTTAAATTCAGCCTTGCTACGCCGAGTATATGCGCCCATCTCCAGATTCTCTAGCACAGTCATACGCTGAAAGATACGCCGCCCCTCTGGTACAAGAGCCAGGCCAGATTTTACAATGCCCCCAGTTAGCTTTCGTGAGATAGGCTCATCTTGAAAAGTAATAGAGCCATTTACTGAACGTACAAGGCCAAAAATGGTCTTCATCGTTGTTGTTTTTCCAGCCGCATTGGCACCAAGCAAGCAGACGATTTCTCCCTTCCCCACTTCCAACGATATATTCTGCAGCACATGACTTGGACCATAGTACGCATTAACATCGGCCAGTCGCAACATTGTTGAGTTCATCGATCTCTTCCTCTAGTCTCTTTAACGCGTTTCTTATTCTTCTGCTACGTCATCCTTTGTCTGTCTACCCAGATACGCGGCGATTACACGCTCGTCATTGCGTACCTCTTCGGGTAATCCATCGGCGATTTTTCGTCCATAGTCAAGTACCGCGATGTGATCTGACATTCCCATGGTTACCGCGAGCTTATGTTCAATGAGCAGAATCGTTAACCCTAATTCGTCGCGCAGACGACGAATGTATTTGACTGCTTCTAATGTCTCGTTCTCGTTCATGCCCGCGGTCGGCTCATCTAACAAGAGCAACTTAGGACTTGCAGCAAGGGCGCGCGCAATTTCTACGCGCCTTCGGTCTGCATATGAAAGATTCATAACATATTCTTCTTGACGCTCTAAAAGCGAGGTTCCAAAGAAGCCAAGCAACTCAACGGCGCGCACCCGCGCCTTCTCTTCCTCTTGCACTACATATGGAGGGCGAAACAGCGATCCCAATACGCTCGCTTTCAACCTCGTGTGCTGCCCAACAAGAACGTTCTCCAGCACGGTCATGTTGTTAAAAAGACGAATGTTCTGGAACGTACGTGTAATACCAGCTTTCACTATCCTATCAGGCGAGACCTTAACTATCGATTTCCCGTCAAAACGAATCTCGCCAGCCGTTGGCGTATAGAGACCTGTGATAAGGTTGAAAACTGTTGTTTTGCCCGCTCCATTCGGCCCAATGACACTGACAATTTCCTTCTGCCTTATGGTCAGGTTCACCTCTTGTACTGCTGCAAGGCCCCCGAAGCGCTTGGTTACACCGCTCAATTCCAATAAGGCATTGCCAACTGTCGGCACTGCTGGGAGAGGGACATCCCCCAGCTTCATTTGCTCAGAACTCATGATATCTCTCCTTGATTGGTGTTAATCAACATGCACCTCGGACTGAAATTCAGCTGAACCGGGGGGTTCGTCCAAAGCATCCATTTCAGCAACCTCTTCATCTGGTGCACGATGGAGCTCACGTCGTCTTCTGGCACTTGGAATCAAGCCTTCCGGGCGGAAGATCATGATTGAGATTAGAATAATACCGAAGAGCAGGTTACGGATATTACTAAATGTGAAGTTGGGGATGTACTGAGGAAAGATATGCAGGAAATTGGTTGGGTCCGCAGCAAATGTGTCTAGCTGAGCAAGAATTAGCAGGTTTATGGCATAGACAACAACAGCCCCAACAATAACCCCCGGAATACTCCCAAGGCCGCCAATAACGACCATAGCCAGGAAGATGAATGAGTCGTTAGAGTTAAAGTCGGTTGGTGCGATAGTACCCAACTTCGCCGCATGATAGATGCCTGCAACCCCAGCGAAGAAAGCGCCTAGCTTTGTATTGACCAGGTTGATGCCTGAAGATGACGCTGCAATCTCGTCTTCACGAATAGCAACCCAGGCTCGACCCAGGCGCGAGTCCCTTAAGCGAACATTGGCAAAAATGGACAGAAAGATCAGGGCCAGAATCAAGTAGTAGTATGGAATAGGATCAAATCCGTTCCAGTCCAGACAAAAAACAGGCTGAATACATGGCGTTCCAGGACGATAAATACCTGAGATACCATTGATACCACCAGTGTATTTATCCAGGTTGAGGAAGAAAGCTGGAACAATTTCACCAAAGCCAAGTGTTACAATTGCCAGGTAATCACCACGCAAACGCAGTGTCGGTGCTCCCAGGAGCAATCCCCATAGAGCTGCAATGAGTGCGGCAATAATGATCATCGGCCAGAAAATCCAGGCTGCAAATTGTGGGCTCGTGACGATTCCTGTAAGAATAGTGAACTGGGTTGATCCTACAAGCGCCCATGCATAGGTTCCTATCACGAAGAATGCGACATAACCCAGGTCAAGCAGACCAGCAAAACCTACAACGATGTTGAGACCTAAGGCCAGGATAACATAGTACCCGAGATCACCGTAACTCGTAATTCGGCCTTTTGTACCAGATCCAAAGAGAATTGGGTCCAGTATCGGATAAAATAGGACAAAAAGTCCTAACAGTGTTAGATAGAAGCGACTGGCACCCTTACTTTGTAGTGGCAAATCATTAGGAAC
>CAXTXB010000008.1:29012-32635 GCA_964247965.1 uncultured Dictyobacter sp.
CCCATAGAAAGATTTTCCAATTGCTGTTTCTTACTTACCCTCTCCGCATTGCGTCTCCACCCAAATCTACGCAGTCCCCCATTCTCACTATTCCCGTTTTGAAGTACACTCGCATTTTCGTTTGGCGAGATTACGCGGCGCAACGCAACACTACCACCTAGTTGCCCCAGAAAATAGCCCGCAATTGGCAGCAGAATCATCCGCACAATCGCCCAGATCAGAAGAATTGTGGGCAGAGAACCGCTCAGGAAATAGATGATATCTACAACTAATGAGACAACTGCAAAAACTGTCGCAAACCAGAAGCCTCCAGCACGAGCACGATTCATCATGTCTGCTCTTTGCTGCTGATCCAACGTTTGCACTTCTTCCAACGGTGCTGGTGGAGTGTAGTGCAATGCATCACGTACCCGCTTGCGCCCAAAGAAATAGATGCCCCATGTTACGGCAGATAAACCAAGACCAATAAGTAGGTTGCTTGTCACTATAACGTAGAGTAGGGGTAAGACAACATAAAAGAGAATATCAATCCATACCTCAATAGGATTACGGCGATCACTATCTGCAGCCACAAGATAGCCTGCCAGGGCTATAACGGTTGCATAAAAGACGACTATAAAAATAGCTGCAAAGAAGACTTGTGAGGATGTGTAAAGCGAACTTGCTGGTGCAATAATGCCTAGAAGCACATTATTTTGAATAGGTTCACCGCTCCAGAGAAAGGTAAATAGAGCTACTGGCACAAGCAGCGCTATAAGCCATTTAATCAAGAGCTTGCGTGTATCGCTTTCTACACGCAGCCAACGAGAACTTATTGACATTGCCACTTGTTATCACCTCGCTATCACGACTGATATGTTCACTGCCGAGTCCCTATTACACTTTCTCCGGTGCTTGCTGTCCAAGCAAACCAGATGGACGAAACACAAGGATCAGAATAAGAATTGCAAAAATGATTGCATTATTCCAGGCGTTGCCTCCATGCGGCAAAACTGTATCCGGCAGCAGCGAGATCATGGATGTAATTAAACCAACTACAAGTCCCCCTAGCATAGCCCCCACGATGTTACCGATACCACCCAGGACAGCAGCTGTAAAGGCAATCAATCCGAGTTGAAATCCTATATTAAAGACGGTATTTGGAAACTTTAAACCGTAGATAAAACCTGCTGCTCCCGCAAGGCCCGCACCAATAAAAAAGGTAAAGGTGATAATACCGTCCACGTTGACGCCCATTAGTGCTGCCGCATCACGATCTTGCGCAACCGCTCGCATGGCTCGTCCAATCCGCGTTCTCGTGATCAAGATCTGAAGGCCAACCATTAATAGCAAAGCAACAATAATTACAAAAATGTTGACTGAATCGATGTTAATAGCACCTACTTTTACAGAGGGGGTCGGCAAATTCGGAAATGAAACCTCGATATTCCCTTTCCATAGCTTCCCTACATCTTGTAAGATAAGTGAGACTCCAATGGCAGAAATAAGAGGGGCAAGTCGAGGAGCATTACGCAGGGGTTTATACGCAATTCGTTCGATGATGACACCAAGTAGCGCACACACTAGAAACGATCCTATACCTACCAGGATTAGCCTTAATATTAAGTTTGATGTAATTGATGTTGGCGGCGACGCTGCATTAATGCCAAACAAGCTTTCTAGTGTGATAGTGACAAATGTACCAATCATAAAGATGTCACTATGTGCAAAATTAATCAGCTCGATGATGCCATAAACCATCGTGTATCCCAATGCAATGAGCGCATAGATTGCTCCTGTCGCGAGGCCGACAACCAATAAGCTCAAGAAAAGATCCATATAGTTGATACTCCTCTATGCAGCCGGATGAATAAGAAAGACTTTCAAATTGAAATGCATGATATAAGAGAGGGGAGTAGCCATACAGATTGTGCTGCGAACTACTCCCCTTCCACAAGCTAGCAGCATCTTTGCCAACTGCCTGCGATAGATTTTCAATGCAAACTACGACTTTGTTGGATCAACCTGCTGAATGAATGACCAACCGTCAGGACCTGGAGCGCTGCCACCAGCCGTATAGATGGAGACGGCCCTATCAGTGGTATCTCCGTTCTTGTCAAAGCTCTGATTGCCGGTTACTCCAGCGTACTGAATATTCTGTATCGCGTCAATGACGGCCTGGCGGAATGTCTTGGCTCCAGCATCATCATTCGAGTCCTTTGGCAAGGCTGCCTTCTTACCATCAACAACCTCTTTAACAGCCTGGAGAATTATCTTGGCACAGTCATAGCTACCACCACTATAAGCTCCTATATTGCTTGCACCGAACTGCTTGCTATATGCATCAGTAAAAGCTTTTGCCGCAGGAACCTGGCTTGGATCATTACCTGGAACAGACCCAAATACTGGGCCACCACCTAATGGTTTGACTGCCTTTGAAAGGGCACTTGTTTTAGCACCATCACCCACTTCAAAGGGTGTATTCTCCAGACCAGCTACTTTCTGCATCTGCTGTCGAATAGTAATGCCACCAGTCGAATCATTGCCACCAAAGAAGATCAAATCGGGTTTAGCGTTTGCCGCTGCTGTTAATACATTTTCATAAGAGCTTGTCGATTTGACACTTTGTGAACCAACTATTTGTCCACCAAGTTTTTGCCAGAATGTCTTGAAGTTTTTGGCAAGACCAGCACCATACGCTTCAGTGTCATCAATGACGAAAACCTTGCGATAATTCTTCGTCTTATAAGCGTAATTTGCTAACGCTGCACCTTGATACTGGTCTAGTGTAGCAATACGGAAATAAGTTACCTTACCCGTTGGACGTAGCTTAGCAACTTGACTGTTTATGCCACCGCATTCATAGTCAGGTGTGTTCTGCGTCAAGCAATCATTGGTATTCGAGGGACTGATAAGCGCGATTGGTGCCTGATTGGTCGTGGGCATTTCTGCTAACGCAACACTACTATTGAGTGGACCAACAATGCCAGCTACCTGCGCATCACCGGCCAGGTCTGTTACGTTCTTTTGACCTACTGTCGGGTCGTGCGTTCCATTCGCGCCTGTATCATCTTTGGCAACCAGCACAAATTTATAGCCCGGTATAAAATTTGTGTCGTTGGCCTCTTTGACTGCGAGCGCCACACCGTTTTCGGCAGGCTTCCCAGAGCTAGCATCTCCGCCACTCGTGGGAAACTCAGAACCAATTTTAATGGTAATGGTCGATTGAGTAGCACCACCACCACTACTACCACTACTCCCTGTAGTGCCAGTACCAGAACCGCAAGCAGAGAGCATAGCGATAACAAGTGTCAAGCCTATTGATAAGGCCCAGATACGTGACCGACGTCTTAGCATAATGTAGTCAGCCTGCCTTTCTTAAAGTATAGCCTTTCATGATTGCTACACTTCGCTCCTTTAAAATAATCAGCTATAAAAAACGTGGAAAAGAAGGGGTCACAGGTGCTGAGAAATTTCCTGATATGGATGCATTCCCCTACAAAAGGTAATACGTCAGCAACGATCTTAATCTCACCAGCTTTTGTACGTCGTTGTTGGATTTTAACCCTTCATCTTATAGAATACGTTCTCAAATCGAGAGGTGGTCACACTACTCAATATCGAGATTGAGGGAATTATACGTA
>CAXTXB010000008.1:32748-42339 GCA_964247965.1 uncultured Dictyobacter sp.
GACATATCTATCTTGCACGCTTCTTCTATGGGTTCCTCTTCAGGCTTTATAAGCAAAATTTTCATCAAAGAAAGCATCAACGCGCGCAATGTAATCGTTAGGGTCCACTGCGAAAGATTGAGCATGAGCTGCTCCTGATACAACCCAGTATTGCTTGGGCTGCTTGGCTGCCTGATAAAGAGCGTACATGCCGGCGAGCGGTGTCTCATCATCAATATCACCATTGACAAAAAATATAGCTGTATGGCCCGCTAGTTTGTTGACGACATCTATAGGCCGGGCCTTTGTGACGTCCACTCCATATACTTCTTCAACTAGCTCTTTATCGGCTTCCCGAGCCTGGTCGTCTGGTACATCTCCCGGCACACGAGTGGCATCCACCGGGCAACTTTCTGCGACGAGAGCGGCAATGTCATTTGTGCGCGAGGCAGCTAAAACTGCCGCTGTGGCTCCCATTGAGAGGCCTAATACCCCTATTTTACTGTCACTTGTATCTGGCAGAGACCGTATATAAGAGATGGCTGAAAGTATATCCTCAGATTCTACCATCCCAAGGGTTGACATCACACCCTGGCTCTGACCATAGCTCTGGAAATCGAACAGCAGGACATTATATCCATGTTTGAAGAGAAATGCTGCCCGTTGAATCATTGATACTCGATTTCCAGGTGTACCATGTGTGAGGATAATTACTGGAGCATGCGGCGCATTTAAAGCTAACCAACCTGATAATAGCTTCCCTCGCCAGTTATAGAAAGAGATGTCAAAAACAGGGAGTGCGTCTACATCTTTTGCTGCTGGAATCGGCTCTCCTCGTCCCGGATGTAGACCACTCGTCAGTTGAAATAGGTTTGAATGCTCTATGTCACTGGTTGAAAAAGTGTTGGAGGCGTTAGAAGATAGGGGAGGAAATGCTGATGCGCTTAGCGTTTTCGTTGGGCTCATAAGAGCTGCATGATGCAGCTTACTTGCTGCACTCGTTACTGGGGATATGCTTGCAGCATGAATTAACCAGCTAACAGACAAGATAAAGACGAGAAAGACACTCGTGGCTAACTTGCGTGATAACGATGAGATACGCATACACCCCTCCTGACGAAAAGAACTCCCTCACTCACATTTGTTTAAAAAACGCTCAAATGCTGCCTCTACCTGCAAGCGTGTTTCACTGCGCGCACCACTATTGTCAATCACTTCATCTACAAGAGATAATTTATGCGTCACATCTGGCTGAGAACGAATACGAGCTGCTACAGCTTCTCTATCCAGGTTGTTGCGCTGCATCAAGCGCACTATCTCCTGCTCCTCTGTACAGATGACTAACCACTTGCTCTGGCAGAGAAGACCTGATTGTCCTTCTAAAAGTTTGACTGCATCAATTATGACGATGCTCTCCTCATCTGCCTCTGCAATCTCCTGCTTCAGCGCAACTCCAAGTGCTGGATGGACTATCTGCTCAAGCCGTTTCATTTGGTCCGCATCCTGAAATACAAGATTACCCAGTGCATTGCGATCTACACTCCCGTCAGCCATGAGCATGCTTCGTCCAAAAACTTCTCCTACCTCTAGTGCAATTCTTTGCCCTGCTTCGTAAAGACGATGGACTATGGCGTCAGCATCAATGTAACGCTCTGCACCCAACTCGAGTAATGTGTGGCCTACAAATGTTTTTCCACACGCGATGTTGCCTGTAAGCCCTATGACACGAGGCATTTCTTGCCAAAGCCTTTCAATAAAAAGTCAGCGATATATTTTTAACGTATTATTAGAGATGAGGGTATACATGACCCTGTTTAGAGCTCATAATTTCATTATATCAGGAAAGAAAAAAGAAATACCTTAATAAGTGTTCTTTTACATCTCTAGTAGACCTCCAAAAAGTACTTGTTTTCTCCAATTCTTTTCATAAAAGAAGGATGGTGTCGTACAATAACAAAGCAGTACGCTAAAACACAAATTGCTGAGGAGATAGCATGAGTAGGCACTTGGGGCTGATCATCGGTGTTAACCAGTACCAAGATGGCTCTTTTCAACAACTTCGATTTGCTGAAAATGACGCACGAGCCCTGGCCCAATGGCTCGTGAATACAAAGGGAGGGAAATGGTCTCCCTCTGATGTGCAACTTGTTCAAGGGCCACATGCTACACGTGAGCTTGTTGAATCGCTTATCACGCAAATATGCATCCACAAAGCAGAGCTGGGCGATGTGGTTCTCCTCTATTTTGCTGGACATGCCTTCATTGATAAGCTGACAGGCGAGGGCTATCTCTCTCTCTTCAATTCGCAGTATCAAGACACATCGACAAGTATCAGTCTCCTCTCTTTCACTGAGCAGATTATGGCTCATAGTCGGGCTTCACACGTTCTTTGTATCTTCGATTGCTTCCAAAACGGGCGGCATCTGCACCGGGCTTCTCCTTATGATTCAAAGCCTCTCTTTGGCCCTACTCTCCTCACAACATTACAACAATTACCTAATCGACTGTTTTTGTGTTCATGCCGAGGCAATGAGCAGGCACCGGAAAGCGGTGAACATAACTTGGGACTTATGGCTCATTCTACCATTGTTGGGCTGTGTGGGCCTGCTAGCGATCCCAGTACAGGCAATATTACGCTCTCTAGTTTATATACATATCTTTTTAATGCTTTAGGTGAGCAACAAAAACCACAACTCTTTGGTCGGCAGCTAGCCACGCTCACTCTGGTAGGAGAGCTCCCTGTTCCTACTCCTACCAGATCTTTTATCGGACCATCATCAGAACAGTTAGTAGATGCTCGTTCCGCAATTCCTACGCCTATTGCTCCTGGTGGTTCCAGGCTCCCAGCAGGGGGATTATTGCTCAAGCCAACTACATCCTCTGAAACTATGATCTCACAAACACCTCTACAAACGCAGGCACCTTTTACATCGGGGCAGCTATTTACATCTACAACCGGTGAACATCGCCAGCAGCAAAGTCAACATGCAATAGATCAGGCCAGGCAATTCTTTCAGGCTCAGAACTATGAGCAAGCATTTAACCTTGTAGAGCAGGTTTTACGTATCACACCGGCTGATACATCAGCCTTGACCCTCAAGGGGCAACTACTGGGTGTCGCGGGGCGCTTTCCAGAAGCTGCGATGGTCATTGATCAACTCATTCAAGTTAATCCAACTAATGCTATGGGCTGGAGTATGCGCGCAGTTGCGCTCACTAATATGGGCAATCATCAGGATGCTTTAGCGGCCGTTGAACGTTCTCTAGAGCTCGATGCGCAAAATCCTGAGACGTATGCACTTAAGAATACTATCATGGCCAATATTGCGTTCGTTCAAAGTCAGACGGGTAAACAGGTACAGAATAAATTTATTGCGACGAATGGAAAGAGAAGTGGATTTGTTGCCTTTGCGTTAGGCCTTGGTTTACACTTACTTGGGTTGCTTATAGGTTTTGCAGGCTTCGCGATACTTATTGTGTTACACGGCGGATCAGCACTTGTGGGTTTGCTCCTGATTAGCATATCGCTTACTATCCTGTTTGTAAACGCCGCACGTGGTTCGTTCCGTTATGGCTTTGTTCACTTCCTATTAGCGCTCCTTTTATCTTTAGTCGCTGGAGGTACAATTGGGCTTGCCTACAAGTTTGGAATGACTGCTATTATTACACAATTGAAGTTGCACCCTTCTCTTCTAGTTCCTCTCGTCTTCCTCGTAATCTGGTTGGCCAGCGTTGCTGTACTTCCTCTGCTTCTAGCTCTTGGAGGCCTGGTTGGTGGCATGATTAGAGGCGGAAGTAGGCGCGCCTAAACGCACTGGAACTAGCTTGCAACATCGGCAAGTTGTTCCCATTCAACCAGTAATTCATCAATATGAGCTTTCGCTTGTTCGTGTTCAGCTGAGAGCTGTGTTAATTGTGCTGCATCAGCCTGTAGTGCCGCCTCTGCCAACGTATCTTCTATCCTCTTTAACTGTGCTTCGGCTTTTTCTACATCACGTTCTACATCCTCTAGTGTGCGCACCTTCACTTTGTTACCTTTTTTACCTGTCGCTTTGGTGGAAGATGTAGGCTTGGTCTGCGTCTTGGTGGCCGATTTAGTGTCGGCAGCCTTCATGACAATCTGCTGCTTGCGAGTACGATATTCTGTGTAGTTCCCCAGATATGAATTTAGTACGCCGTCTTCAATAGACCACACTTTCGTGGCCAGGCTGTCGATAAAGTAGCGGTCATGAGAAACAAAGAGGAGGGTTCCTTCAAATTCACTTAAAACTTCTTCGAGAAATTGACGGGATTGTAAATCGAGATGGTTCGTGGGCTCATCTAGTATCATGAGATTTGAGCCTTGAAGCGTTAGTTTGGCAAGTGCTACACGGCTCCTCTCACCACCACTCAGGGCTCCAATTGGCTTAAAGACATCGTCTCTGGAGAAAAGAAAACGTCCCAGGAAGCTGCGCGCACCTTCTTCGCTCAATACGCTTACCTGGCGGATTTCATCCAGGATTGTTCGTTCCATTGTGAGGCCAGCATGCGTTTGTGAATAGTAACCTACACGTACACTATGTCCGATCTGGACATGACCACTTACGGGTGGCAGTTCTCCGATGAGCGTCCTCAATAGTGTTGTCTTTCCCGCGCCATTAGGCCCAATAAGACCTACACGATCTCCACGCAGCAGTTCGAGATCAGTAACACGCACCAACACTTTGGGCTCTATCTGCTGCGCCTGATGTTGTTTGATCTCTCCACCATAGCCAACTGCTAGCTTTTGTGTGGAGATAACGATCAGTCCACTATCAGTAACAGGCGTAAACTCAAAGCTCATTTCAGGCTGTTCGTGTGGACGCTCTACTCGCTCCATACGATCTAGCAGCTTTTGCCTTCCACGTGCCTCACGACTGCGCTGTCCAGCTTTGTACCTGCGAATAAATTCTTCTGTATGTTCTATATAAGCTTTCTGAGACTCATACTCACGCAAGCGTCTCTCCATGCGCTCTTCTCGTAAGGAGAGATATTTGGTGTAGTTGCCTGGATATTCTTCGATGTGTCCAGAATTTAACTCAATTGTGCGTAATACAACTTTATCCAAAAAATAACGGTCATGCGCTACTATGACCATGGCACCCTTCCAGGCATTCAGATAGGTTTCAAGCCACTCTAACGTTGCCAGGTCCAAATGGTTTGTTGGCTCGTCGAGCAGTAATAAGTCCGGCTCTTGCAGGAGTAATTTGCCTAGCGCCGCACGCGTCTGCTGGCCTCCACTCAACTTCATTACTGGCTCCGCTTGTTGTTCGCGTGTGAAATCCAGGCCATCCAGCACCTGTTCAACACGATTTTCATAAGTATAACCACCGGCATGTTCGTAGCGTGCCTGAAGCGTGTCATATCTCTTCAGTAGCTCCTTATGAAGAACGTCATTGCCTTGTGTGGCGGACGAAGACATCTCTCGTGCCAGTTCGTTGATCTCCCGTTCATAACGACGCAATTCTATAAACACAGAGAGCATCTCTTCTCGTAGTGTGTTTTGAGGATGAAAATCGGTTACCTGGGTCAAATATCCAATACGAACATTATGAGTAATAGATATATTTCCTTCATCTGGCTCTTCCCGACGTGCTAGAATGTTCAGTAGGGTGGACTTCCCAGCCCCATTTGGTCCTACCAGCCCTATGCGGTCTTGTGCTTCAACTTGAAAATTTATCCCTGCGAAGATGCGCTCGGCACCGAAAGATTTCCCTAATTGTATTACGCTTAAAATTGGCATATATCCTCACCCAAAATTGCATTGAGGCGTTGTTTTTCTTTCTGTTTCTGCCGTAGCGTATCATATCACTGCATCTGATGCAAGACTACGCTGACCAGAAATGTCTACTGCATGCTTTCTCGACTTTCGTTCTTAAATAGAGGATGACCTTCCTCTTATAGTGAATGTATCCATATTCGTAGGAGTGATTTTCTAATGCTTGGCTGATACTATGTCACTGTGGTATAATCGAGAAACTAATCCTTCTTTGCGAGAAAGGATGCTGAGGTGGCGAAAGAGCAGTCTCTCGATAATCTTTGGTTGGCACAAATATTGTTTGATCTTGGGGGAGTCCAATTCGGTAATTTTACGGTGAGCGAATCTGCCGTAAGTTCGCCTATATTCGTTAATCCCAAGGTTCTGATCAGTAATCCAACCGCACTCCGTGTTGCCAGCAAGCTGATGCAACAGGAGATTAATTTGGCCCAATCACTACGTCGTCCACGAGTTCACCCCTTTACACTCGTTGCAGGTGTTCCTGTCGGTGGGCTCCTACTAGCCAGTGCTTACTCACTAGAAACAAATATTCCCCTGATATACGCTCGTACCCACCCTGAGGGTACTGGTAAGCGTGGAATCGAGGGACATTTCACCCAAGGTGATACCGCTCTTATCATAGATGACCTTATTACACGAGGTAGTAGTATTCTTGAAACGGCGGCTCTCCTTGAAGAAAATGGCCTGAAAGTTAAAGATGTTATCGTCCTGATTGACCGTGAACACGGAGCAGTCGAGCGTTTACACCGTCATGGATATAACCTGATAAGTATCCTGCGACTGGATGTGATGCTTACCCACTATATGTCTAAGGGACTTATTTCCGAGGAGACATATCGTACCTGCGCTGAGTATTTACGCGACAAGCAGGGTGAAAATCACACAGGTACCCTCGGTTTATAATACTCTTTTCCAAAAAAGGAAGCTTTCCATAAGGATTATGCTTCCTTTTTTGTTTTCCTGCATAAGAAGAAAAAGGTTGAGAATAATTGTATGGCAAGCTTCGAAGATATAGAGTTGAAAGAACGCCTCTTCCTTAAGGGATATCCTTTTCGTAGATATGGTCCTCGCCCGCAAAACCCTGAAACGGTAGCAGTAACGACACTTAAAAAGCCGCTATCTGCCTGTACTGTTGCGCTCGTAACAACGGCTGGCTTGAGCCTTGCAGATCAGCCGCCATTTAATACAAATATAAAGATGGGCGATACCTCCTTTCGCGAATTTCCTGGCTCTATCTCACCGCAATCGCTAGAAATGCATCACCGCAGTTGGGCCTTTGATCAGACTGGTATCTTGCGCGATCGCAATCTAGTGCTACCGTTAGATCGCTTGCGTGAAATGGTGCATCAGGGAGAAATTGGAGCTCTCGCTCCCTACCATTATAGTTTCATGGGATCAATTATAGGGCCTTCCAAACTTATCAAGGAAAGTGCTCCAGAGGTTGCCCGTCGTCTCGCTGCCTCTGGCGTCGATGTGGTCTTGCTTACTCCTGCCTGACCTATGTGCCATCAGTCCGTGGGACTGATCCAGCGAGCTATTGAATACGCAGGCATTTGCACAGTTTCTATCTCTCTCTTGCGCGAAATTACTGAGAAGATTCAGCCACCACGAGCGCTTTTTGTTCCAGCACCACTTGGCTATCCACTCGGAGAACCCGATAAGCCCATCCTGCAAACATGTATTCTACGTTCAGCCTTCTCTCTACTGACACGGACCGATACGCCAGTCCTAGAAACTTTCCTGGTTCCTTAATATCTACATCTGTGGAGGCAATATCTACATCTGTGGAGGCAATATCTCCGTACAAACGAGCTTAAGCAAGCAACCTTAGTCTGAGCTCACCAGTATGTCTCTATTGCCCCCACGGTCTACATCTTCAGAACGGGAACTATCTATCAAACTCCAACGTCATCTTTTGCAAGAGGTTGTGCAGTTTCTATAACAATAGTCAACAAAGAAACTACACTCTATTAAATAGATACGTTTTACCCCGTTTATATTAAGAGTTCCAGAAGGAGTGAACATGTTCTTTACAATCATTGGCTATAAGAAATTCTCTTTGTGTCTTGGCATTTTTGTCATCAGTATGGCGTTCCTCGTCAGTTGCGCAAGTTCTTCTACATCCTCCAGTGCGAGTACATCCTCCGGTGCGAGTAGTTCAAACTCAGCGGTTTCTATGCCTGCACAGGGGGATACAAACGCTGCACCCGGACATTCACAAGGTGCTGCTACCTCTGCTGATCAACCACAAGGACAGAATAAGAAAAACCTTCAAGCTCAGGCAGAACAGTATCTGGTTAAAACGCTTAAAGTCTCTATGCAAGTAAAAGATACGCGCAAGGTAGCAGACGAGCTACAAAATTGGATCAGTTCAACGGATACTCGCTCCATATCCACTGGCACGGATTATGAACCGGTTGGCGATAACTCTTATACTATTAATCTTGCCTTCTCCGTCCAATCCTCACTTTATTCACACATCTATACCTATTTACGCGACTATAGCGCTCAAAATGGTGGCCACCTTTCAAGCTTTACTGAGACTGTGCAGAATGTGACGGGCGATTATGTTGATACGCAATCACGTCTGAAAACTTTACATGCTGAACAAGCACGCCTCCTGGACCTTATGAGCCATGCCCAGGCTATGGGCGATATCGTTACTCTTGAGCAGAAGCTTACCGACGTCGAGGGGCAAATTGAGACATATGAGGGGCAGTTGAAAAATCTGGCCGACCAGGTCTCTTTCTATACTATACAAATTAATCTCGAACCAATTACTGCTGTCACTCCTCCTCCATCAGAACCGGGTTGGTCTTTAGGCCAGGTTTTTCAGCAGGCTTTCAGCGCATCAATCATGTTTGCGCAGGTATTGCTCACGTTCCTCGTCTGGCTGCTCGCCTTCGCCTGGTATGCTGTTCCTGTCGTTTTTATCATCTGGCTTGTCAAAAGATTTAAGTTTCGCTTGTCCAAAATCATTCCTATGGTTGCTACTACACAAAAAACGAGCGTCAAGTAGTAATTTATAGCTGTAAATGCTCTCTGTTAAGCGTTCAGATAGAGAGCATTTACATAGCTATTATTGCTTCTAGCATTTCTTTATCTAACACGGCTATGAATCTAACATTGAGCGTATAAAGCCTACTCCAATAGATAACCAGTCGAACGAGCGCGTCCACGCTACCCACTCTTTTTGTGTTGGCCAGCCTGACCTGTAGCGCGGAATCATCTCCTTCGGCATCACTATCGCCCACTTGCTGCCTTCACCCAGCCCTCCAGGCGTTATACGCACGGAAATATTAAATACTGTCTCTTTTGGTAGGTGCTCTTTCCAATCAGGCAGCGCTTTTAGTAGCGGGTCACGTCGCCAGATACTAAATAAGGTTGGCTCTTTCAGACTTTCTGGGGCTTTCTGAGGCGCATTGCGTAATGCAATCACTTGCCCAACTACGGCAGAGCGTTCCCACTCGGGAAAACGCAGCCAGACAGAATAGCGATACTCGTCCAGGCCGACAGATGTAGTAAATGTGTTCCGGTCTTCTCGCGCAAAGCGACGCTCTGTATCGCTCTGCCAGATCTTCACCATGGCATCCAGCCTTTTCTTCTTCTCTTCTTCATTCAGTCGAGCAAGAGGCCCTTTGTTCTGCGGATAAGATTGAGCTTGCATATTTTACTTTCCTTCATATTTCTACCTGAAAACACTTTTTCTTCCCATCAAGATTATTTTTCCCCTATCACTCATATATTTGCACGCCTTCGCTGCTCTTTATGATTAATATTAAGCGTTTTTGTGTTTTTTGGGGGTTGTTTTTTTT
>CAXTXB010000009.1:0-38907 GCA_964247965.1 uncultured Dictyobacter sp.
TTCGTTCGCATGCTTACAATATAAGCGATACTTAGGGCTTTTGTCAAGGTTTTTTTCTAGGGGTAGAACTACGTAAGCTGATAGGAAGGGCAGGGTAGCAGGCCCTTGGCCTGTCGGTGGTAGCCTGACGAAAAAGTACGACGTACCATAGAACTACGGTTGAGATAGCTTCATTTTCATCAAGTCTATTTCAAATCTCCTGTTTCTCACTCAGGATATGCCTCTTTGGAAGGAGACACGTCGCTCTTACGTTCTCATCTTTGTGAAGTTACCGGAAGGCTTCGTATCCA
Organism: uncultured Dictyobacter sp.; assembly: GCA_964247965.1. Lineage (GTDB taxonomy): Bacteria > Chloroflexota > Ktedonobacteria > Ktedonobacterales > Ktedonobacteraceae > Dictyobacter. The sequence goes on from CAXTXB010000009.1 coordinate 291, forward strand.
TCAAGTGGCTTCTAAAGCCAGTTCTTGCAAAGCTGATGTGCAGTTATATGGTACGTCGTACTTTTTCGTCAAGAAGACACTGATAGGCCAACAGTTCCCTCGCAACGGATTTTTGGGGTTTTTGCATACCCCCCCGAAACGGTGCACTCGGCTTCAATTTTCTTCGTCCGCAATCGAGAGGATAGGATGATGCACTAAAGCTTCGACAATCTCCTCCATATTGATGGGCTCGGACGCTGTTGTAAAGTCATACCGACCATAGAAATTCATATGTTGCCAAGCCACTGGGGAGATGCGGGCAATGTGCGTCATGTCTTGGGTGGCCTCTTGGCGCGTCAACAACTGCGACAAGATGGTCATATTGTAGAAAATGATGCAGTTGGTAACCAGTCGGCTACACTCATGCCACAGATGTTGGTCATCTTCTGATTTGAAGCGCAATTTGCCAAAATTGGCGTAGAAAACAGCACGACGAAGTTGATGGTAACTTTCGCCCCGATTGAGCGCAGTCTGAACGTTCTTGCGCAGGAGTGGCGAATCGACAAAGTCGAGCAAATAGAGACTACTGATGATATTGTCGTATTCCCACAAAGCTTGGCGGGTTTTGTTTTTTCGAGCATAAGAGTTGAGTTTGTGGACAATGATACTCTGCGTCGTGGTTTTTAACGCCAACGAGACGAAAATGCGCTGCAGGTTCTCCCATTCTTCCGCGATCAAATCGGTATTGAGTTTGCGTACGGGTTTCAAGAGGATGTCGCCATATTGAGTAGGGTGCTCAAAACCATAGAGCGACGTGCGAAGTTTCTCCTGGATACCTTTATAGCGCGGGGCGAACTGATAGCCGAACATGTGCAGCAACGCAAAATTCACCTGGTTGGTCCCGTGCGTGTCAGTGGAATGTACCTACGGGTGAATGTCTGTGGTATTGTTGAAGAGCAAATCGAAGACAAATTGGCTCTCATGATCGTGGGCACCGATCATCTCGGCGTTCACTGGGACATGATTGGCAACCAGGGTATACGCCACCATCCCCTTTTTGAGGCCAAAATATTTCGGGGAATAGCGTGCATTGAATGTGGGAGGAGCTGTTTCAAACTTTTGCCCATCGCTACTGGAATGGACCACGCCGGCGATATCATAGTGCCGAAACATCGTCAGAGCCGCGATGGCATTACTGATGCAATCATTGGCCGCTTTCAGGGTTTCGGGGCGCAGACACTGTCGCGGCAAAAGAGATCGCCAGCTTCGAGTCGATGGCGCACCAGACGATAGACGAGAAATTCATAGCGGTCAGGGATGATGTGTTTCCTATCGGTTTCATCCTGCTGATAAAGGTACCGTTTCTCTCGGACGGAAAAGCAGTCGGTGGGAAAATCGTCCGACTCGAGCTGGCGGAGTGAACGGTCTTTTTGGAAGGCTGTCTTGAGAAAGTGGATGGCATCCTGGATGGGCGCGTTGACTCGGGTGGCAGAGAGATCAATAGCACGAAAGAGAGGGCGGAGATGTTGCTTGAAGCGCCGGGCCATGGAGTCAATGTGCTCCCATTCAAAGGCGATTTCATCAAAGCTCGCCTCGTTGACCAGATACTCGGCAACGTTTGCTAAGCGTTGCCGATCAAGAAGCGCAAAGGCTTGTTCTTGCACGGTACCAAACGGCGTGTCGCCTTCATACTCGGCGGTAAAGAGCTTGAGCACCTCCCCAGCTTTGGGCAGGTCGTGATTATTGGCATGACGATACTCATATACCGTTCCTTTGGCTGTGGCTTTCGCTTCATCGGAATACTGCTTCACCAGCTGAATGAAACAGGTGAGCAGATGGTCGTTGAAACGCTGATAGCGGTAGATAACAAAGCACAACAGGTAGAGGTAAACGATCCAGGTGTCGAGTTGTTTGAGCCGAAATACCGAGTAGTAGGAGACCAGCGAGGAATAATACGTGATGCCTTCACGAGAAATATCCAGTTGTGGCACGATCCGTCGGGCCACTGTGTAGAGGTGGACGAGGTGCTCACCACGGGTCATTTCTCGGCGCATTTCGCCTAAGCTGAAGTCCTTTGGCTGTCGTTTCAACAGGGTGATCGTATAGAGATCGTCGGTTTCAATCAGCAGAGCGTCAAGTGCCACACGCTCTTCAGAAGACAAAAGCGTGTGGAGCATGGTCGCCAAGTGCTTCACTTCTGCTGTCAATGCCTTCCCAACAAGTTCTTCTTGGAGGAGTGTATAGCCGGGCTTCACAAGGCGTTGTTCGGTGAGGTAGTGGAGGAGCTCACGTAAGACATAAATGGGCTTGCTACTGATTCGTGCAGCTTGTTGGGCACGAAGAAACAAGTCCTGTCGATCTGTCGGCGTGCAAAGGCGATAGCCGAACAGTTCCAAAATGCCTTGCCGCTGTTTGAGGATCGTGCGTTTATTGAGCATCCGCAGTTCTGGCTGTGGTGTCTCGGGAAAATAACGCTCAAGCAGGTAGGTGACATCCTCGACCACGTCGTCAAAGGCAAAGGTGAAGAACAGCTGTTTGGTTTTGAAATAGCCCAGTTGCAGGAGAAAATAGAGCTGAATAGGGATGTGGGTAAAGGATGCGAGGAGGTCTTTCTCCGGCTGGGTCAGTGTAAACACATCAGTGCGCTCGTCTCCAGTCAAGCAAGGTCTACCATAGAGTGCTTCGATTTCCTCATCGTCGAGAATATGCAGTCGCTTCGGTGGTGTCGTGACATCCGGCCTGGTCATACATCCTCCTTCGGAGAGCAGCAGGGTCTCAAAAAGGAGACGTTCTGAGACCTGAGGTGTTGGAAGGTTTTGAGTAGCACCAAAAAGGCGACCAGCACCGGTTTGCTTATGGTGTGTTGTTGGGCCGGGAGACGCTCATCAAGGATCGGCGTAGATAACTCACGCTCCGTCGGCGTGAGCTGCCGATAGGCGGTCTCGTCGATTTGTGGCACGATTGTTCCTTTCTACTCCTGACGACGTTCCCAGGCGCGCGCTTTGCGTTTGGCAGCTTCACGGGTATCAGCAATGTAGCGCTCCAGGCTGCGTAAGGAGGTATGCCCACTAAAGCGCTTGAGATCGACTTCCGTATAATCATGGGTGCCTGCCCGCATGCTGCGAACAGTGGTGCCAGATCCTCGCTATAACTTTTACGTGTGCGTCACGCAAATGAGGAGCCTTCGAGCAATTCCTCGAACGCGCCTTTCAGAGTTATGGCTGGCAAAGAATCACCTCTTTTCCTGCAGTATCGCACCTAATGCGGAATTTCTGGTCACGGTAGGTGAAGCTGAGTATACTGTTTTCGTCAGAAAACGGCAAGCTATCGCACCTAATGGGCTAGTAGCTGCGATAACAAATAGGATGAATTGTGATTTGTCGTATCTCTGCTATGATTGGGTTCTGGGACACTTTCGGTGTGCCTGCTGGACCCGGCAAAGTCTACAGTCAACGCTCAGGCTACCTTTGAACACCTGGCGGTTTTCCCCCCCAATAAAAGGCGAGCGGGCAGCACTCCCCGCCAGTTAAACAGAGAGGCAACTACTCAGCCTGGCCTGTGGGATCTCCGTCTGGACCTCTCTACTTAACTGGCAAGTGCTACTGCAATTCCCACAGCTTTCGCATCTCTTCGCACTTCTCCAATAACACATGCAACGTCCCGACGGCTTCGACTTTCCCCTCTTTCAGTAGCACCACCTGGTCTGCCCGCTGCAACGCTGCTTTGCGGTGCGAGACAACCAGACACGTTGTGCGTGGGCGCTCAGCCAGACGCTCCCACAACGCTTGTTCAGTCTCCACATCGAGTGCACTGGAGAGGTCGTCAAAGACCAGCAACTCAGCTTCACGCACAAACATGCGCGCCGCAGCAGCTCGCTGGACCTGCCCGCCCGAGAGCCGGACGCCACGTGTTCCCACCAGAGTCTCCACGCCAGCTTCAAACGTCTCTACATCCCGTTCCAGCACCGCACTGGCGATTGCGCCCACCAGATCGACCTGCTCCTCCGGCAGACCTAGCAGGATATTCTCCTTCAAGCTCGCACTGAAAAGCATCGGCACCTGAGCAGTGTAAGCACAGCGCGGTGTAACCAGGAATTCCCCCGGCTCGCTGACCTCTGTACCATTCCATCGGATTGTTCCTGTTGTCCGTGGCAACAAGCCCAGCAATGCTTGCAAGAGCGTTGTCTTGCCCGTGCCCACACGCCCGGTGATCACCGTAAATGAGCCAGCCTCGATGCGCAGGTTCACGTTCTCGACACCCCGACCTGAACTGGTATGTCGATAGCTCAGCCCGTTCACCTCCAGCACATCCAGGCGATCCTCCGCGACCTTCTCCACATACGACAGCGCAGGCAGCGCACCATACGTATGCAGTGGATGATGCGCGACCAGTTCACTGGCTGGCGTGGCTGGCAGCAGTTCGGTCACGCGCTTTGTGGAGACCGGAGCCAGCTTGAGTGCGGTTAACAACCGTTCAATGCGCCGAGGCACCAGCAGCAGCCATTGGAGATAGAGCACAAAGAGCGCGAAATCGCCGATGCTAAAAGTGTGCGCCCGCAACCCAGCCGCGGCGAGTAGGACGATCAAGCCCCGGCTCAGGTTGATCATATTCCCGCTAAACGAGTCCAGAATATTGCCCAGAATCGTGTCCTTGAGCGCGCTCTTACGTCGTGTCTCGTTGAGCAAGCCCAGATGCGCCAGCGCTGGCTCCTCGGCTCCGCCAACCTTGACCGTCTGCACCGCGCTAAAGATCTCGCCCAGAAAATCCATTGCACGCCCTTCGTTCTGGCGCGCAGCCTGCCGGTACGTTTCCAGTCGCCCTCGCGTCTGGTGCACGACAGTCACAATGATAGCCAGCGGCACAATTGTGGCCACTGTGATCAGCGCGTTGATCCGCAACATGATGACCAGTGCGACCAACGCAAACAGTGCCTCGCCCGCAAGACGGTACCACTCGTTGATGACATCATCGGTGGCCAACATCACATCATCCGTGAAGCGGCTGATAAACTAGCCCGCCTGTGGTGGACTCTCCAACCCCTTTTTGTCGCGCAACAACCCATGCAAAAAATTGCGTCGCACCAGATCTGTCAGCAGCTCAATACAATACTGGTGCAACAAGAACCAGCCCGACACCGTACACTGCGCAATGACCTCGCTGGCCAGCAACAGCCCGCCGAGTGCCCAGATATTCAACCCCAGCAGGGTCGTATGCCCACTCAAACCATCGAAAATCGCTCCCGAACAGACCCGTTAACAGCGGCAGGCAGCTTGCCAGCATCCACACCAGCACTGTCGCCGCGAAGAGTCCCGTCCGATAGCGCACCAATTTACCCAATGGCAATATCATGCCAAAACCTCCTCTAAACCAAGATGAAGAAGCTGATACAAACGCGAAGATGAATCTTCCAGCAACTGCGCGCGCGACCCATATTCGCGCAGTTTGCCGTCCTCCAGAATGGCAATCTGATCCGCGCGCTGAAGCGTTGCCAGGCGGTGCGCGATGATAATCCCGCTGCGTCCCTCCAGCAAGCGAATCACGGCGTGCTCGATGAGCGGCTCTGTGACCGGGTCCAGCCGCGACGAGGCTTCGTCGAGGATCACCACGGCTGGATCTTGCAAAAAGACCCGCGCAAAGGCCAACAGTTGTGCCTCGCCCGTCGAAAAACCCGCCTCGCTGTCAGAGCCAGTCCCAATAATTGTCTCTAATCCTCTAGGAAGCGCCGCGTACCACGCGCCAAGGCCCAGATCGTCGAGCACCTGCATCATGCGCTCGTCAGCCATCCCAGCTGCGAACAGGGTCAGGTTAGCACGCAGACTGACGGAGAAAATCTGCACCTCCTGTGTGACCATGCCCACGCGCTTCCTGAGAGCCGCGACCCGCTCTTCGCGGATATCCGCACCATCCAGGCGGATTGTGCCAGCAGTGGGATCATACAGACGGCAGAGCAGGCGGGCCAGCGTACTCTTGCCGCTACCAGTGCGGCCCAGCAGGCCCAGCACTTCGCCCGCGCCAACCTGCAACGTAATGTCCTCCAGCACTGGCACATCGGCCTGATAGCCAAACGAGACATGCTCGAAGGCCACTGCCAACGCACCCGTCGCTCGTTCAACGCCCGCTCCATCCTGCAAGCCAGGTTGTATGGCAAACAATGCCCCGACGCGCTTCAGGCTCGCGCTGGCCTTTTGCAAGTCGTCAATCTGCGCCATAATCTCCTGTAGGGGCTGCTCCAACATCTATGTATAGGTCACGACCAGGTAGACCGTGCCTATCGCGATGGCCCCCGCCTGAAAGAGCGCAGCCCCCAGCAGGAACGCGCCCACTGCACCTCCAGTCACCAGGATATCTGTGCTACCAGAGATCACGACGCTCAGCCGATGCGCGCGCCAGCGGCTCAGAAAGGCCGCACGCCTCTTCTCGTAGAAGTGCCGCATCACATAGGGAATGGCTCCACTTGTGCGTAAATCTGCGATACCTGTAACCTGCTCTCCCACAAAGCCATGCAGTTCCGCCTGCGTCGCTCCGGCCTGCTCCCACGCCGGAGATGCCATCTCGCTTGTACGCCTCAGCACAAACAGGCAAAGCAAGGCGTAAATAGTCAGCGCTAACCCCAGCCGCCAGTCGATGCAAAACAGCACGACCAGTACACAGACCAACAGTAGCAGGTTGACCAGGATTTGTAGCACAAAGCTCGAAAACAGATTGGCCAGCGCCGAGATATCCTCGTCGGTACGCTCAATCAGTTCGCCTGGCGTGCGCGCCTGGTGGAACGCCATATCGAGATGCAAACAATGGCGCACCAGGTCCAGGCGCATCCGGTTGGTTGTGCGCCATGCTAGGTTCCCGCTCACATACGCCGTAGCCACCGCCAAACCCTGGTTCACCAGCACCAATCCCAGAAACAGCCCGCCACGTAGCAGCAGGATTCCCAGGTCCTTCCCATTCACCGCATCATCGATAAAGCCACGTAAAATTGCAGGGTTTCCCACCTGCACCGTAACCGTACACGCCAACAGTACCGCCAGCATCAGCACGCGCCCCCGCTCAGCTTGTAGATATTTCGCCAGCACCGCTCGGCGACCATACGTAGGCATAAGCTCTCCTTAAGAAGTCCCAAAGATGGATAGGATTACAGCAAAGATCAGTACGGCGGTGTTTATCATCAAGGGGACAGAGCCTCTTCAACCACAATCTCTCCACCAACAAAAAACCCAAGACAGCAACACGCGCCGTCTCAGGGTCATGTACGAGAATATGGAAACATTTCCACAGGAAGCTATGAGGGAGCAAACCACAGAGAGATTCACATCTTTACTGCGTGCATAAAGACAATTCTATGCGCTTGTTTCCTCATAGCCCAAAGACAGCGGAGTTATTGAACTGCCTTTGGGCCGTGACAGGTCTGTCTTGCCACGGTGGTACATTCCTCTTCTTGTGATAGTGATCTGCGTGCATGATACCATACTCAACAAGCGAATTCAAGACGATGTTCGCGTGAAATTTGGAGCATATTGTGGCGAACTTAAGAGATATCTCTGCCCTGGCCAGTTAAAAAGAGATGCCAGGCGTGTTTGCTTAAGATGGTGGTTGAGTGGTAGTTCAGAATACCTCCATTGCCACTGACTAGCACCAGTGAGTGACACAATTTGTACAGGCGTTGGTATCCGTACGATGGCAGATGGTTTGCATGGAGTTTTAGGAGGAGCGCCTTTCATCTGAACTCAGCCAAGTGTCCAACTGCTGTCCCGTATGCTCCCGGATCGTCTGAAGGAGATGCCTCAGTGAAGCCGAGTGCACCGTTTCGGGGGGGTATGCAAAAACCCCCACAATCATCCCTTTTTCGCTAGCATACCATGTATTTTTAACTAGAAATAGGCTCTCCCAACCGTTACCTTTTCATGATTGATTTCGTACCATATGTTGAGGCTCGACGCTTGATATGCATACATTATAAAAGGAGCTCTTTACATGCAATCAGATCTTAATAATACTCATATATCCGGACAAAAAGCCCGGCAAGATGAGCAGGATGCCCGTGATACAGAGCGCGCCTTTCAACGCGAATCAGGGGAGACCGCAAATAGTGCTCAGGATGCCGTAGCGGAAGGTGCCGATCCACAGAGTCAGGAGTCGTTTGGATTGAGTGATGAGGATGAGTATGGCCTTCAGGATCAGTTCGGCGACCTTGACGATCAGGACCCATATTCTAACCTCGAAGACGATGAACAGGAACGCACTTCGGCCGGTGAAGACCCGGACCCCGATGCTCTCTACGGGCTTGAGGAACCCTTGGCCCGAGAAGGTGACTCAAGTCGTGCTGGTAGCGACAAAACGAGAGACGGTACACGTACTAGCATTGATCAGCAGGGCTATCAGCAATAGTATAATCCGGATCTTCGCATTTGTTTTTGCCAGGAAGATGAACTGCTGAAACGTTTCTCGTTATTTCAGCAGTTTCCGTGTGCAAGTCAGAAGTATTCATTTCCGTAGCTTGTCCAGTAACTTCGGTGGGCGTTTTCACGTGTTAAAGTGTTGCGGCTCTCCTCCTTGTAGAACACGGGAAAGACGCCTCTCTCCCTGGCGTTACATAGAAGAAAAAGGTATACTTTTGATAGAAGTACGTCTTACGCTTTAGCCTAAGTTTGGGCCAAATTAGTGTCACGTTCCTCAAACAGCTTGAGAGCACACTGGTAGAAGCCAGACTTTTGGCCAGAGACGAGCATGCACTTTTCTCAGCGATCTTTCTTGCCCTTTGAAGCCTGCACTGAGCTCGCGAAGAGCATCGTGACACTAATTTGGCCCAAATTTAGGCTTTAGCTCGTTTTCACTTGGCATCTTAGGATTTCGTATCTATAATACCCCTCGCGAGAGGCGAAAAAAATTCTTCTTTTACGACCCGACTCAGGATACTGAAACAACGATCGAGGATACTGAAAATGGCTTTAGGCACATGGTGGAATGGAGATCCTCTACCCAGCCTCTCCACCCTTCCAGCTTTCTCTGCATGTCTCTCAACTGATACGCAACTCATCTCTCGTTTAACTACCCTCTCTCCGCAGGAGATCGAGGCTCGTTTACAATCTAATAACCATGTCTATCTCGCATTCTTAGATCAGACTCCGGTAGCCTACGGCTGGGTGGCAAATCGCGTAGGCGGCGTGGACGAAATTCATCTATCATTTACGCTTCCTCCGCGCAATCGCTACCTCTGGGATTTCCTGACGCTGCCTGCCTGGAGTGGTCGGGGTGTCTATCCCTATTTCCTTCAGGCCATTATTCGCCAGGAGCAGCACGCGGTGGACCGTTTTTGGATCATGTATGCCCCTGGCAACAATGCGGCCGCGCATAGTATCAGCAAAGCTGGCTTCGTCTTTGTCGGTGAGCTTGTCTTTACTCAGAATTACGTCTCTGGCATCACTCTTTTCAACACTACAGAGCACGCCTACGCTGGTGCGACTCTGCTTAACCTCTCTATCATAACTGAGACTAAAGATGAGACGCGTTGATGACGAGCTCGCTAACGCACTGACACGCTCTCAAGCGTGGACGTTTCCATAGTAATAATAAATTCGCTCAAATCCCTGCTGAGGGCTTGATACTCCCGGACTGCTAAGAAACTTATCCTCTCCCTCAGCTATTGCTACTTCGCCATCCCAATGCAGTATCCAGTAGAAATTACTCTTTTCTTGTTCGACGTATGCTTCTAGAACTCGAAAGCCGTGCCTCTCTCTTGCAGGCACAATACGTTCCCGCCAGGCCGATAGAAATCGTTCCATTTGCCCTGCTCGAATACTATACTTCCGTAATTGGTACTGTGTCATCTTTATTTTCTTTCTTCTCGATGACAATATGCACCACATAACTCTCATTTGTTCCTGAATAAGTATGCATAGCAGCTATGTGGCACATTATATTATTTTAAGAAATAGGTGGCGTGCATGTATAATTTTAAGCTGACGCTATTGCTGCTTTGATCGCTGGCAGTAGCACTTCCAGTTTGTAGGTATCATCATGGAGCATACCGTTGATAAAGAAGCTTGGCGTGCCACTTACACGACTATGCCTTCCACTCTCTACATCCTCTTGCACACGATGTGCGTAAACGTGATGTTTCATATCTTCCTGAAAGCGCTCTCTATCGAGATTAAGCGCTACGGCCTGCTGCTCTAAACCCTCATCATCGAGTCGATCCTGGTGCTCAAATAATCTATTATGCATCTCCCAGAACTTCCCCTGCGCTCCAGCCTCCTCGGCTGCTTCTGCTGCATGCCTCGCATGTGGATGTACATTAGTAAGTGGAAAATGCCGAAAAACAAAACATAGCTGAGAATCAAGCTGCCTCTGTATCTCCTTCACTACAATATATGCTTCAGCACAATAGGGGCACTCAAAATCTCCATATTCTACAACCGTGACTGCTGCTGTCACTGAACCCTGAATGTGATCTCGTTCGCTGATTGGCTCTGTAAGCACATTATTCCCTCTCTTTCTCTTTTCATCTTTCCTGCTATTAAACATTTATACCTCTTTTAGCGCTAAATACCTTATAATCAGAGGCTATTAAACTTCTCTTCAGTATACGCACATTTTTATGATCATTATCAATGATAAATATATGGGCTGCTTGTCTCATGTTTATATGTTCCTCGGCCTTCTCTTCGCTACCCCTAAAGGGCTATTCACCACTACCACAAACTCCTATTTTTGAGTCATGACTGCAAGGTTTCCTGATTCTATGCTCTCTTATAATTCTATGCTCTCTTATATTTGAACATTCCGCAGGCTCAATCTATATCGGGTGTTTGATGCTAGCAGCTATCACGGTTCTCATTGGCGCTATCGCTATTTGTACACTTATCGCTTTCAGAGAGGGTGAGCTTCTGCCTGTCTCTTCTCAATTATTTTGGTGCTCATTAGCTAGGATATTCTTCCTATTCATATTTACTAACTTCTCTTCTCTGGCAATCGCATTTTTGTAGTACGTGATTGCCAGGGGTATATACTGAGAGCGCGCTTATCCACAGTTCCTGAGAGTTCTACACACTCCTTCCACATTTTTCCCTTCATTTTCGTGGATAAGTCTCTAGTCAACCATACCTCTTTTCGTGTACACTCTTCTCATGGACACTGCAATGATTCTTACTGGCTCCTTTTTATTTCACCTCGGCTTTCTGGGTTGTTATAAAACAAAAGGGGAAACAGCTATGCCATCGCAGGTTCAGACAAATCGTATTGTTCCACGGAGTATCTTACGTTATCGTCCGATTTCGCCGGATACGCTAGAAGAAAGGGAGAGCATGTCTTCGACGATTGGACTGACACAGCCCACGATCCGTAGTCATCGCTCGCCTGCAGCGGGGTCTTCTACGGATATTCCATCCTGGGTGCGAACATCACAGACGTTCACCCCGAAACGTCCTTCCCGTTCTCATCGTACATTGGAATCTGGAGCGCATCATCTTGATAGTATTCACCCTTCGGCGTCTTTAGCAACCCTGGTCGGCTGTGGTATGGGCATTGCACTTCTGTTGATTCTGCTCGGTCAGGCGGTTTTCGGTTGGGCCAACATTATGCTTGATGATTGGCGCTACGGACAATCACGTACGTTTCAAACGGATGCCTATGTCGGTCATGAGCAGACTCACCAACCTAGTCACTTTGTCGTCTTCAACAATAAGGGACGTATCGAGGTGCTTGAACTCCCTGGCAATGATGCCACACACGCTCGTCTCTATCTCGGTCCGCAATACACCGGCGCAAACGCGGATCTGATCCCTGCTACCTTGCAGTTTGTTGATCCCCATCATACCCATCAGCCGGATATGCTGATCAAGTTGCCAAATACGTCGATCATTTTCCACAACGCGAACGGCACGTTCCAACTTCAGAACTCATCCTTCTGAAACTCGCTCCTTGCAAGTAGAATTAGGTTTCTTCTTGCAAGGAGCAGTCTTGAGCTTTCCTCGTTCTCCTCGACAATAACTGATGATCTAATGAGGGTATCGCTTCACCACTATTAACTAGACTATGACCTATTGACAGGCGGTTGCCTATAGTGCGAATCAAGGTATTTTTCAGCTTCTCAGCTACACCCTGATTTTTATTGGCAGCATCCCCGCCGCCCTCAAGATGTTGAAGTGAGTAGAGCTCTCCGTGGAAATATAACGGATCAAACTCATGCCGAGAATTAGGAACTGGAAAGACCTCAAGCCAGTCTATGTTCTACAGAACAGGTCTTCTTCCACAAACCAGGGTAGAGCACTCGCACCAATTGTGTCAGGCTGTCTCTTCGGTATGGTATAGTATTCTTGTTGCATACATTCATTCCCACGTATTTTCACGGTGCTCATACTATGATGTTCGGCACCGGGACGTTCACTGATGAGACGAAAGGAAATGACTTTGTACGATTATGTGATCGTTGGCGCAGGTTCCGCTGGTTGCGTCCTTGCTAATCGCCTGACGGAAGATCCTCAAACTACTGTTCTCCTCCTCGAAGCAGGTGGCCCCGATGATGCTCAGGAGATCCACATTCCTCTTGCGTTCAGTAAGCTTTTCCAATCTGCCGTGGATTGGACCTATTATACAGAGCAAGAACCTCAACTTATGAATCGCAAGCTCTATTGGCCGCGTGGCAAGATGCTTGGTGGCTCTAGCTCGATTAATGCGATGATTTATATCCGTGGCAATCGCTATGACTACGATCATTGGCATGAGCTGGGCAATGCCGGCTGGAGTTATGATGAGGTTTTACCTTATTTTAAGAAGGCCGAAAATGCTGAAAATGGTCCCTCAGAGTACCATGGTGTAGGCGGCCCTCTCCATGTAATGGAACGCCCTCACACGAGTGCGCTCTCTCATGCATTCGTTCAGGCAGGTGTAGAACTGGGCTATCCGGCAAATGACGATTTTAATGGTGTATCACAAGAGGGCTTTGGTGTGTATCAGGTGACGCAGAAGCTGGGACGCCGCCACAGTGCTGCTGTCGGCTATCTTCATCCCGCTCTGACTCGCTCCAATCTCACTGTACACACCCAGGCTTTGACTACCCGGCTTCTCTTCGATGGCTCACGTGCTGTGGGCGTTGCTTATCTTAAGGATGGTATGGAGCAGGAGATTCGTGTCAATAAAGAGGTTATTCTCTCTGGCGGCGCGGTGAACTCTCCTCAACTACTTTTGCTTTCAGGCGTTGGGCCTGCCGATCAGTTACGCTCCCTGGGCATTCCTGTGGTGGCCGATCTACCTGGCGTGGGTGAAAATCTGCAGGATCATCTTTTCGTGAGCGTGTGCTATGCTAGTATCCAGGCGATCTCTCTCTATGGTGCTGAGACTATGGAGAATTTGCAGGAATATATGCAGTTCCAGCGAGGTCCCTTGACCTCGAATGTTGCGGAGACGGGGGCCTTCCTCAAAACGAGCCCGGATCTGCCCGAACCCGATCTCCAATACCATTTTGCGCCCGTTTTGTATATTAATCATGGCCTTACACCACTCGATAGTCACGGCTATACGCTCGGGCCTACACTGATCACCCCACGCAGCCGTGGCCGACTTACCTTGCACTCGACTGACCCATCTCAGCATCCCGCAATCTTTGCAAATTATCTGTCCGATGAGGCCGATATGCGCGTCCTGGTTGAGGGGACGAGGTTGGCACGTCGTCTGGCTCACACTAAAGCCTTTGCCCCATTTCACGATGTGGAGACCCTGCCCGGCCCACAGGCTCAAAGTGATGAGGATATTATTGCTTATATCCGTAATACAGCCGAGACGATCTACCATCCCGTCGGTACCTGTAAAATGGGTAGTGATCCTCTCGCAGTGGTAGATGAGCAGTTGCGTGTGCGTGGCGTGGAGGGCGTTCGTGTGATCGATGCCTCGATCATGCCAACTATCGTGAACGGCAACACTAATGCTCCAACCATTATGATCGCCGAAAAAGCCGCCGATATGATTAAAGGTTACTCCACCTTCAATAAGGCAGGGGCCGCCGATCTCCTTCAAGATCATAGTGCAGTGTAGTAATGATCTTTTCATAATGGGCGAAAATCGAGCATACAACGTAAAAATACGTTATTCCTTCTTTTCAGGCTATTCTCCCTTTTCGTAGCAATCTATCGCAGGTGAATGTACGGACCAGATTAGATGCCCTTCATCGCTCATTCTGCTTCCGCTTGTATCACGTCCGTACTTTTCACTTGCCGCTCAGCTCACTACGAAATCCACCTGGTTCGCTTTTTTTACTTCCAGAGATGATTTCGTTGAAATGAATGGCGCGAGGGATTGTCGCTACGCGTAGGCGCAGGCTCTCCCAAAACTTCCTTTGAGCACTCCACTCGTTATTCCTTTAATAAAGTTGTGCTGAAATGCTAAGCTTGACAATTTTTCTTTCGCGCTGTTATACTATGTGCACACGTGTGCATACCCGTATTTTCTGCTTTCTTGCCTGTGGCTTATCGTGACTATAAAGTACGCTCATTGCTATTTTTGTGCAGAAAGGACTGGGCTTGGGCCGAGAGGAAATTTCTATTGAGGATATTGCACGGGCGGCTGGTGTCTCTCATTCGACGGTCTCACGTGCGCTGCGCAATAGTTCGCTTATCAGTAGCGAGGTACGAGAGCGCATTCAGCTCTTGGCCCGGCAAATGGGCTACACTCCTAATGCGATTGCGCGCAGCCTGCAAAATCAGCAGACGAACACTATTGGTCTGGTAGTGACTTCGATCTCTGATCCTTTCTTCGCGGATGTGATGAAGGGGGTAGAAGAGGTGGCGAAGGCGACGGGTTTTAGCGTGGTCCTTAGTGCGGCACATAACGATCCCGACCAGGAGATGGGGATCATTGAGACGTTTCATCGCCGCCGCGTGGATGGCATTCTGGTCGCTTCGTCTCGTATCAGCGCCCTTCATGGCGCACGCCTACACGATATTAAGATCTCTACTGTACTTATTAATAGCCAGGCCGATTCTCAGCAGAAGTCGCTTCACTGGGTTGCTGTTGATGATCATGAGGGTGCTCGGCTGGCGGTGAATCATCTTTTGCAGCTTGGTCACCGTTCGATCGCTTACATTGGCACTGCTAGTCGGCCCAGATCTAATCGCTGCCGCCTTGAGGGCTACCAGCAATCTCTTGCCTCGGCTTCTATCCCGTACCAGGATTCCTGGGTGGCCATTGCACCACCTGGCGGTGAGGCCTCACACGAAGAGGATGTGCAGGTCGGACAGTCTTTGCTGCCTGACGTGCTTGCCGCGGGTATCACGGCTATCTTTTGTTATAATGATATGATCGCTATTGGTGTCCTGCTAGCTTGCCGCTCTCGTGGTATCTCCGTCCCTGAGTCTTTGAGCATTGTTGGATTCGATGATATTAAGATGACTGAGTATATGACTCCGCCTTTAGCTACAATCTATCAACCGAAAGTCCAGATGGGACGCCTGGCTATGGAGATGCTCCAGGATTTGCTGCGTGGCCAACCCGTCGATAATCGCGTTCTATCGCCGTCCCTTATATTGCGCTCCAGCACTGCACCTCCCTCTATAAAGGTGAGAAGGTGAGCAGTTTATCAGAAATTTAGAAGATGAGGAAGGCCGTGTAGATATGCATAGATACGATTCAGCAAATCTGATTGTCCATCCTGATACCTCGACCGATCCTTCTGTAATTGTTGAGGTGACACCAGAACAGGCTGGCTGGGATTATGTCCATTTTCAGGTCCGCCGATTGAGCTTTGAAGAGATCTGGCACTTGACTAGTGACGACCATGAACTGGCTATCGTTGTACTGAGTGGTCGCCTGAGCATACGTTCGAATCATGGCGAGTGGTCGCATATTGGCGAACGAACGAGTGTTTTCAGCGGTCTCCCATCGGCCCTCTATCTCCCCCGCCATACGTCCCTAACGGTTAGTGCCGAGACCGCCTGCGAGTTCGCAATCGCCCTGGCCCCTACTGATGAAGATCACTCACCACGCCTCATAACACCCTTAGATATTACAACAGAAATTCGTGGCGGCGATAATGCAACTCGTCAGATTAATAGCATTATCCCTCCCGGCTTTCCCTGTCAGCGCCTTGTGATTGTGGAGGTCTGTACCCCGGGCGGCAATTGGTCGAGCTATCCTCCTCACAAGCACGACGTTCACAGGACTGATCGTGCTGGCACTATCCTGGAGGCCGATCTTGAGGAGATTTATTACTATAAGTTTGATCGCCCCGCTGGCTTTGCTCTTCAACGCATCTACACTTCGCCCGAGTCTCCTTTGCAGCAGGCGGGCCTCCCTATTGATGTTGCCCTGGTTGCGCACGATAACGATGCGGTGATCGTGCCTGAGGGGTTTCACCCGGTCACTGCCGCCCCCGGCTACACTACTTATTATCTCAATGTGCTGGCTGGTAGCGCGCAGACTTTAAGTAGCAGCGATGATCCAGACTATGCGTGGGTCAAGCAAAGTTATCGCTCACGCGATCCCCGCATACCTGTTTACGCGATCCAGGATTATACGTTCGGCGATCGTTTGCACGAGGTTTGAATCTCCTTGAATCTCCAGGAAGGTGTGTGAGCATGGAAACAACTGACAAATTGTATGATGTGCTTTCGATGGGGCGCTCTTCCATCGACCTTTATTCTAATGATGTCGGTGCTCCGTTCGTGGATATTACGAGTTTCGCGGCCTACGTCGGTGGTTGCCCGACAAATATCAGCGTTGGGACGCGTCGCCTTGGTCTTCGTCCGGCTTTGTTGACTGCGGTGGGCGATGATCAGGTTGGAAACTTTATTCTGCACTTCTTGCATAATGAGGGGATTGAGACTGATTTCATTCCGCGTAAACCAGGTTATCGCTCCAGCGCTGTGGTGCTGGGTATAGAGCCTCCCGATCGCTTCCCACTGACTTATTACCGCGAGAATTGTGCGGATATTGAGCTTACTATTGATGATGTGCTGGCTGCTCCCCTCGCTCATAGCCGTTCTTTGTTGATCAGTGGGACGGGCCTGAGCAGGGAGCCCAGCCGCAGCGCGACTATCTTCGCTGCCGAACTTGCTCATCAGGCAGGTATTCCAGTGGTGTTGGATATCGATTTCCGCCCCGATCAATGGCATGATCACCGTGCCTTTGGTATCACCCTTCGCTCGGTTCTGCATGTGGTGGATGTTGTCCTTGGAACGAATGATGAGATTAATGCTGCGATGCTGACCGATGCAACCCAGGTGAGCCTGACTCATTCGCAGGTCTCCGATGCTCATGTGAGTGGCGATATCGATGCTGCGATCCTGGCGCTTCTTCGTCTGGGTCCACGTGTGCTGGCTCAGAAACGCGGTGCCAGCGGTGCTACGGTTCATTTAGCAAATAATGATAGTTCTTCTATCCAGAAGATAGATGTGCCCGGATTTCCAGTGCAGGTGAGTAATATTCTGGGTGCTGGCGATGCCTTTGCCTCTGGCTTCCTCTACGGTCTGGTAAAAGGTTGGGACTGGTTCAAGACCGCTCGCTTAGCCAATGCCTGCGGCGCAATTTTAGTGACGAAGCACGGTTGCGCAAATTTTATGCCAACTTATGCTGAGGCTATGACCTTTATTGAAGATCACGGAGGGTTCTAATCTCGGCTAGATCCTTTATGTTTATGTAGCAGTTGAAACCTGTTCCTGTCGTCCTCTTATGATAGGTTGGATTGTTTGGATTGTTTGGCTATGAGAAACTTCAATGAAGGAGTTTGACTTTGCATGAACAAACTTTGGTTCGTTTGACGATGGCTCAGGCTGTTGTCTCTTTTCTTAAAAATCAGTTGGTAGAGCGTGATGGGGTGGAGCAGCCTTTTTTTGCTGGTTGCTTCGGTATTTTCGGCCATGGTAATATTGCGGGGATCGGGCAGGCTCTGCAGCAGATGCCTGAGTTCCGCTATTATCAGGCACGTAACGAGCAGGCTATGGTGCATGCGGCGACGGCTTATGCGAAGACGAAGAATCGTTTGCAGACTCTGGCTTGTACGTCTTCTATCGGGCCGGGGGCGACGAATATGTTGACGGGCGCGGCGACGGCGACGATCAATCGGTTGCCGGTTCTCTTGTTGCCGGGCGATATCTTTGGCCGCCGTAATGTGGCTCCGGTGTTACAACAGCTTGAGTCCTCTTCCACTCAGGATATTTCGGTCAACGATTGCTTTAAGCCTGTGAGCCGTTACTGGGATCGCATTGTTCGTCCGGAACAGTTGCTGACCTCTCTTCCGGAGGCGATGCGCGTTCTAACGAGTCCTGCCGAGACGGGTGCGGTGACGCTTGCCCTTCCTCAGGATGTGCAGACAGAGGCATATGCTTATCCTACTGCTTTCTTCGAGAAACACACCTGGCACATTCTCCGCAATCGTCCAGATCGTACGACCCTGAAACAAGCTGCGAGCAGGATTCGTGCCAGCCGGCGTCCTTTGATTATTGCGGGTGGTGGCGCAATTTATTCAGATGCTACGTCTACTTTGCAGCATTTCGTAGATCAGACGGGCATTCCGGTCGCTGAGACGATGGCGGGCAAGGGGAGCTTACCCTTTGATCATCCTCTTAACCTTGGGGCAATCGGTGTTACTGGTACTCTGGCGGCCAACCAGTTCGCTCACGATGCTGATCTGGTGATTGGCCTGGGTACGCGCTATAGCGACTTTACGACTTCGTCCAAAACCGCGTTCCAGCACCCTGAAGTTCGTTTTGTTAACATAAATGTGGCCGAGTTCGATAGTTACAAGCACTTTGCCTTGCCTCTGGTAGGTGATGCCAGGGAGACGCTCATGGAGTTGCTTCCTCTCCTTAAGAGCTATTCTGTGGATGCTGACTATCGCGCGCAGGCCCAACGACTTCACTCGGTCTGGGATGAGGAAGTAGAGCGGATCTATACTATCCGTAACGAGCCGCTGCCCAGCCAGGGCGAGTTGATCGGGGCGGTGAACGAACAAAGCGACCCTGCTTCAATTATGGTCTGCGCGGCTGGCAGTCTCCCGGGCGATCTACACAAGCTCTGGCGTGCTCGCCATCCAAAAAATTATCATCTTGAGTACGGCTATAGCTGTATGGGCTATGAGATTGCCGGTGGGCTGGGCATAAAAATGGCGGCTCCTGAGCGCGATGTCTATGTGCTGGTCGGCGATGGCTCTTATCTGATGATGAATAGCGAGGTTGTGACTTCAATCCAGGAACACTATAAGCTGATCATTGTCCTGCTCGATAATAGTGGCTTCAAGAGTATCGGCGGCCTCAGTCGCTCTCTGGGACAGGATGGCTTCGGTACGCGCTATGCTTATCCAACCAATAACGTGCTCCCTGGAGATTCTGCTGGTACAGAGATACAAACTCTGCCTGTCGATCTGGCTGCCAACGCCCGCAGCCTTGGTGCTCACGTTTTTGAATGTAAATCCTATACAGATTTCGTCTCTGCGCTCAAAGACGTACAGTGCACCGACCGCACTTCGGTCATCTATATCCAGAACGATCGCTACGTAGAGGTCCCTGACTATAATAGCTGGTGGGATGTCCCGGTAGCCGAAGTCAGCACTAACCCTCAAGTGCAAGCCGCCCGCGCTGCTTGGGAAACAAAGCGACCACAAGAACGCTACTTTCTACCTCTTAGAGGTGCCAACGATGCGGTTTGAGTATTTACAATAGGAATAAATTCATCGACTTAACGCATGTGGTGCACTGCTTTGTCAAACTTCATTGCAACCCGAAAACTGGCGAAGCCGCTGCTGGTAAGGAAAGGTGTTTTATGATTCAAGATGGACAATTACTTAATTACATCAATGGTGCGTGGAAACGTTCTCGCACTACTGAGTATCAGGATGTCATAAACCCTGCAACCGCCGAGAAGATTGTTCGCGTACCTCTCTCAACTACTGCTGAGGTGGACGAGGCTGCGCAGGCCGCCTGGGCCGCCTTCCCGGATTGGAGGAGCACTCCTTCCACTGAGCGTATCCAATATCTCTTTAAGCTCAAAAATTTACTGGAAGAGCATTTTGAGGAGATAGCGCGCCTGACTACACAGGAGTGTGGCAAGACGCTGGCGGAGTCTGAGGGTGAACTGCGCCGTGGCATTGAGAATGTTGAGGTTGCCTGTGGCATCCCTTCTTTGATGATGGGCTATAACGTCGAGGACATTGCACGCGGGATCGATGAGCATATGCTGCGTCAACCCGTGGGCGTTGTTGCGGCAATTACGCCCTTTAACTTTCCTGCGATGATTCCACTCTGGTTTCTACCCTACGCCGTCGCATGTGGCAATTGCTTCATTCTCAAGCCTTCTGAAAAAGTGCCGATGACGATGAGCCGAGTCTTCGATCTAATTAATGAGCTCGGCATTCCTCCAGGTGTAGTAACTCTTCTTAATGGTTCTAAAGAGACGGTCGATGCTCTTCTCGATCATCCCACGGTGCGCGCAATCTCTTTCGTCGGTTCATCTGCTGTGGCGAAATATGTGTATAGTCGGGCGACTGCTAATGGTAAGCGTGCGCAGTGCCAGGGCGGTGCAAAAAATCCGGTGATTGTTCTGCCCGATGCGGATATGGAGAGCGCCTCGCGGATTGTCGCGGACGCGTCCTTTGGCTGCGCGGGACAGCGTTGCCTGGCTACGTCGGTGGCGATCACGGTTGGCAACTCGGATTTCACTCAGCAGATCACGGCCGCAGCTTCAGCGCGGAAAGTAGGCGATGGTCTGAACTCGGTTGTGGAGATGGGGCCGGTGATTACCGCCGCGAGCAAGCAGCGCATCGAGTCGCTGGTGAGTCAGGGTGTGAGCGAAGGGGCTAGAGTGTTGGTTGACGGTCGAAATACGTCGATTCCTGGTTATGAGGATGGCTATTTTATTCGCCCAACTATTCTTGAGAATGTTGCTCCGGACAGTTCACTATCTCGCACAGAGATTTTTGGGCCGGTTCTGAGCTTGATGCACGCTCAGACGATTGATGATGCTATCGAAATGATCAATTCTGGCTCTTATGGCAATATGGCTTGCCTGTTTACAAGCAGTGGTGCCGCAGCTCGTAAGTTTCGCTATGAGGCTGACGCTGGCAATATTGGTATTAATATCGGTGTGGCGGCTCCGATGGCATTCTTCCCTTTCTCGGGTTGGAAGGAGAGCTTCTTCGGGGATATGCACGCTCAAGGCCGTGACGCGGTGGAGTTCTATACTCAGAAGAAGGTGATCGTGGAGCGCTGGCCCAAGGAATGGTCCCGTAAGTTCTAGCAGAGAATGTACGGGACCATCGCTTCCGCCTTCTTGCGCGATCCGTCAGTGCGGCTTCGCCGCGCTTTATGTTGTTTTCATTCCACTTACTTTTTTACAAACTACGGGCTTCGCCCATAGTTTTTAAAAAAGTAAGTGGAATGAAAACAATAAAAAAATGATGTATGAGGAGTTGCTATGATCAACATTCGCATCGCGAACGCGCCCTGTTCCTGGGGCGCACTCGAATTCGAGGGCATGCAGGGCGAGAGTATCGGCTATAGCCAGATGCTCGACGAATTGCAGGCTACTGGCTATACTGGCTCGGAGCTTGGCGATTGGGGGTATATGCCAACTGATCCTGTCGCCCTTAAAGCTGAACTCGCCCGCCGTAACCTGACGATGGTTGGAGCTTTCGTGCCGGTCGCCCTGAAATATCCAGATCAGCATACAGCAGGCGAGGCGGAAGCGCTGAAAGTTGCTGGTTTACTGGCTTCTGTTTCCGGGCCAGGCGATCAACCTCCCTTTGTGATTCTTGCGGACGCTAATGGCACCGATCCAGTACGCACGCAGCATGCAGGGCGTGTAACTCCAGAGGTGGGCTTGAGTTTGGCTGAATGGAAGACGTTTGCTCGGGGCGCTGAACTGATCGCGCGCTCAGTTCATGACTCGACTGGCTTGCCGACTGCCTTCCATCACCATTGCGCTGGCTATGTCGAGACTCCGGAAGAAATTGATCGCTTCCTTTCTCTGACCGACCCCACGCTGATCGGGCTAGTTTTTGATACGGGCCATTATCTCTACGGTACGGGTGATAGCGCTGGTGAGCTCGTCCCGGATGGCTTCGATCGCTTTGCCTCGCGCATCCGGCATGTGCACTTTAAGGACTGTGAGCCGCACGTTGCTGAACAAGCTCGCAAATCGGGCTGGAGCTATTTCACTGCGGTGCAACATGGAGTGTTTTGCGAGTTGGGTCGGGGCAGCGTGCCCTTTCCATCTATCTCGGAGCGCTTACACGGGCAGGGCTACCAGGGTTGGATTGTTGTGGAGCAGGATGTCCTTCCAGGTATGGGTAGTCCCAAAGAGAGTGCCGCCCGTAACCGTGCATACCTTCAATCTATCGGGCTATAGTCAATCTATAGCCCTGGCATTTTAAAAAGAGGAGATAACTCGTGCCCGCGCAAACACTCAAAATAGGTCTGATCGGAGCAGGTCGCATCGGTCAATTGCACGCGAGGCATCTTACTTCACGCGTTGCATCAGCCGACCTCATCATGGTGGCAGACATGTCTGTGGATGCGGCAAGGTTATGCGCGAATCGCTTCGCCATCCCTTCCTATGTTCAGGATTATCATGCGCTCCTCGATCATCCAGGCATTCAGGCAGTTCTGATCTGCTCTTCTACTGATACCCACGCCCGGATGATCGAGGAAGCGGCACAAGCTGGCAAACATATTTTCTGTGAGAAACCTATTGCCCTCGATCTTCCCGCGATCGATCAAGCACTGCAGGCTGTGGCGCACTCTGGGATGAAGTTCCAGGTGGGTTTCAATCGTCGCTTTGATGCAAACTTTCAACGGGTGCGACAGGCTATCGAAGATGGAGAGATTGGGCAACCACGCCAGTTTCATATTGTGAGTCGTGATCCTGCCCCACCACCCATCGAGTACATTCGCGTCTCCGGCGGCCTCTTCCTGGATATGGCGATTCATGACTTCGATATGATCCGCTTCTTGCTGGGCTCTGAGGCAGAGGAGCTTTCTGCCGTCGGCAGTGTTCTCTGCGATCCCGCTATTGGGGAAGCCGGGGATGTGGATACTACGGTGACGACACTCCGCTACCCTGATGGGGTCATTGGCACAATCAGCAATAGTCGCCAGGCCCCTTATGGCTATGATCAGCGTGTCGAGATACTTGGTAGCACGGGGGCGGTCAGCATAGACAATAATTATCCCAATACCGCTATTATCAGCGATGCTCATGGTATCCATCGCGATCGCCCACACCGTTTTTTCCTTGAGCGCTACACCGAAAGCTTCGTCTCCGAGCTAACGGCCTTTGTGGATGCTATACTCTATGATAAACCCATCCCTGTCACTGGACATGATGGTCGTATGTCGGTCGTTATGGCCCTGGCCGCACAGCAGTCCCTGATCGAACATCGCTCTGTTCGTCTTGACGAGTTTGCTCCCCATGCAGGATGACTTATCAGGCCAACAAAAGAGAAATGACGCCGCCCCAAATTTTTTTAAAAAAATTACCAAGGGTTTTTTGGGGGGGGGGTTTTTTTGGGGGGGGGGGGCCCCCCCCCCCCAAAAAACCTCCCGCTCAACACCCCCTTGGGACATTTTTTTTAAAAAATTTGGGCTGCGTCATTTCTTACTGAGCCAATTGCCCGCCGTCGACGAGCAGTTCCGTGCCATGCATAAATGATGCGTCGTCGGAGGCAAGGAAGGCGTAGGCGGCTGCAATCTCTTCCGGGCGACCTACTCTCCCTAATGGGATGTTGTTGGAGTAGGCAGCAATGAACTCGGGCGAATCGATGGACTCGGCAAGGGGCGTGAGAATGTAGCCGGGACAGAGAGCATTTACACGGATGCCGTGCGGTCCAAGCTCCAGTGCCATGGTTTTCATGAGCATGATGATCGCGCCCTTCGAGGCATTGTAATGGGCGTATTTTACTTCACCTGCCAATCCGTTTTTTGAAGACATTAGGACGATTGCGCCGCCTTTGCCGCGAGCAACCATCCGTTTAGAGACTTCGCGGGCAACCAGGAACATGCCGCGCAGGTTGACTGCGATGATTTTGTCCCAGTGCTCGGCAGTGATATCCAAAAAGTTTTCCTCCCAGGCAATACCAGCGTTATCAATCAAGATATCTATTTCATGCAGCCCTTGCTCGGCTTCCTCTACCAGATGCAGCACCTGTTCCTCCTGGCTGACATCACATTGCATGCCCTGGATAGAGCCGTGCTTCGCGAGCGTCCCCACCGTCTGCTCAACCTCGTCCTGCTCAAGTCCACAGATAAAGACGCGCGCGCCTTCTTCGAGAAAACGTTGCGCCGCCGCCAGGCCGATCCCTCGACTCCCACCAGTAATCAGGACGCCTTTGTCTGTCAGGCCACGCATGCTTTAAGCTCCTTTCACTCTTCCTCTGTTAGTTTCTACGAATGCAGTGCCTTTAAGACCTGATCAGCAACCTCAAGCGTTGTATCAATATCCTCTTCTGTGTGCGCGAGGCTAATATGGTTGCGTTTCAAGTTGACTGGAAGCTCGTAGATGCCATGTTCGATTAGCTTGCGGCGATAGGCGACAAACTTTTCGGCATCGTTGCGCAAGAGATCGGTGTAGCTCACGATAGGTCCTTCCTGAAAATAGAGGACGAAGACCGAGCCGAAACCTTCTACTGTCGCGGTAATCTGCTGTCTGCGTATAATTTCTCGCAGGCCCTCGCGCATATGCTCGCCCAGGCCGAAGAGTTTGGCATAGCTCTCGGGCCGTTCGAGAATCTCGATCGTGGCAAGTGCAGCGGCTACTCCTGTTGGATGCGCGTTAAAGGTTCCGGCAAAGAATACGTCACCGCCCGGCCTGCAGTGCTCCAGTAGATCTGCACGGCCCGCCAGGGCTGCCAGGGGATAGCCATTGGCAATGGCCTTTGCCATCGTGGTCAGGTCGGGTGTGACGCCAACAACCTTTTGATAGCCACCCAGTCCGTGCCGAAAGCCTGTGATCACTTCGTCAAAGATAAGAATGACGCCATACTGGGTCGCGAGGTCGCGCAGGCCCTGGATAAATTCGGGACGGGGTAGGACACAGCCAATGTTGTGTGGAATCAGTTCAAGGATGATGGCCGCTATCTCTGGTCCCTGCTCTTGCAGCGTCTGGCGCACAGGTTCGAGATCGTTGAATGGCAGGACAAGCGTATTTTCTATTGCTTGAGGAAGCATGCCTGCTGAAAGTGGATCTTTCTGCCCAATTTTTTCGGCTGGACTGATAACGTTCATCAAAATTGCGTCATGCCAGCCATGATAACAGCCTTGAAATTTGATGATCTTGTTGCGGCCAGTGACGGCGCGGGCCAAGCGCAAGGCAGCATAGGTGGCCTCGGAGCCGGAGTTGCAGAACAATACTTTCTCTGCGGAAGGAACATAATGGCAGATTTTTTCAGCTAGTTGCGCCTCTAGCTCGTTTGATCCAACACCGACGACATCGATCTGGGTCAGCGCTTCTGTGGCACGCTGATTGACCTCGGGATTACAGTGTCCCAGCAAGAGTGGGCCAAATGCCGCGTGGTAGTCAATGTAGCGTTTTCCTTCAGCATCAAAAATATAAGCTCCCTGTGCCCGTGTAAATACAAGATTTGGTTCGACGAGACGATTTGCGCTGCTGACTCCACCAGGAATGTAGCGCTGCGCCTGCTCAATGATCGACTGAGAACGCGATGTGGTTGTACTCATGGACCTCAACTCCTTTGCATTCTTCTCTTTAAAATGCTACTCAGCAGACATTGCCAATATACATTTCAAAATGCTACTCAGCAGACATTGCCAATATACATTTCCTACTTCTACACTTTAAGAGTAGGATATGAGGATCGTGCAGCTTTATCGATAATATTCTCGCATTGGCGCGTGTTCGGGTAGTGCCAGGATATCTTCTAATAGCGCATTGGCTTGCTCTTCTGAGCGCGTCCAGTGATCCATGAGAATGAGATCCAGGAGCATCTGTTTGCTGTGCGAGGTATATGCCGCCAGTTCAAGATTCCACGGAGCAACACAATCGCGCAGTGCATACGCTAATACACCAGCAGGTAGGCCGTCGGTCTGTATTCCATCGATGCCACGCATGCTCACCAGTGCAGGTATCTCCGCAGAAAAGTTGCGTGGAATGCCTGGGGCGTATTCTCCTTTGTTCTGAACATTGACGATCATGACGCGCGGGATGTCACAGGCGATGGATTCGATCAAAGGAATAATGCTTTCGTGGGACATCTGTGGAGGATAGTGCTCAGTAACTCTTTCGCTCGTATTTTCGCTAATGCGTTTGATATTCTCAACCTCTTGCTCTGTCACGTTGAAGTACTTGCTCCACCACCGCTCAGGATTCTCCTGCCAGCGCTCTTCCGTCGCGGCATCGGTGTGATACCACCAGCCCCACGAACCTCCGCCATCGGTACCGGTATCGCCAATAGGCAGAGCTCCGAAGCGTCGATACAGATCTAGCTGCTTGGGGTCCAGGCTATCACCTGTATGTTTGGCACGTTCAGCCTGCGTCTCGATCCACTTGTCGAGCATAGGGAAAACGTCTTGCCCTTTATAGTAAGCCTTTGTGAGCCAGATAAAATGGTTAACCCCGGGGATCTCGAAGGTGAGGTGTTCACGCTCCTCTAGCCCCAGAATTCGTGCGATCTCGTAGACTTCAGCATAGCCATGACACAGGCCAACGATTCGAGCCTCCGGATATTTGCGTGCGAGATGGGTAATTCCACCCATGACTGGATTCGCAGATTGCACATACCAGGCATTTGGGCAAATCTCAAGCATGTCTTCTATCACCGATTCGAAGAGCTGCAACTGATAAAAGTTGACCCAAAACGGCTCGTCGTGCATAATGTGTAAACTGCCACCGAAACGATAACCATGCTTACGGGCAATCTCCCAGCCTGTGCGCAGTCGCTCGTGTCCTCCAATCAAGGCGGTGTTGATCACGAAATCTGCCTCTTTCAGCGCTTCACGGCGATCAGTAGTCTTCTCCAGCCGAAGTGCACTGCCAACCTCATCCGCGAAACGCATGCAAAGTAGGTGAGCTGCATCCAGTCGCTCCTGATTTACGTCCATAAAGCTAATTGTGCTGCCCCGTAGATTGGGTGTGAGGCAAATGTCACGAATAATGCTGAGGGAGAAGACTGCGCTACCAGCTCCAATAATACTGATCTTTACTGCCATATCTTTGTCCTGTCTACATTACAAACTGATATCGACCACTCTATTTTCTACATCGAATACCAGGCCTCTTGCTAACAGACTCGGTGCTCGATGTTTCTAATCCACCTCTTTTGTGCCTGCCACTTTCTGAAACTCATCCTCATTAAAGAATGGTGATAGGCGTTCGCGGACCGATTGCGAATGGTATGTGACGAGGCGAGCGGCGCTTTCGGGATCGCGCTGTGCGATTGCGTTGAAAATTGCCTCGTGTTCCTGGTTGGATAGTTTCATGCGCGATATGTCAAGCATTGTTTCATAACTCATGAGATAGAGGTCTGTCCGTTCTTCGTTGTGCAAGACAAACTGGGTGAGCGGAATATTATCTGAGGCAACGCCGACCGTGCGATGAAAGTCGCGACCAGAGCGGAGCAGGCCTGGTATGTCGTCGTGTTCAACGCATTGCTTGCCGAAAAGGATGGCATCCTCCATTCCACGCAACTGCTCATCTGTCGCCGTGAGCGAGGCGCGCCGAACCAGGTAGGGCTCCACGACTTCATTGGCGACGAACATCTCGACAAATTCTTCACGCGTCAACTGACGCACGTGGAAGCCACGCCCTGTCCGCTGTGCAATTAGCCCTTCGTGTTGTAAGATGGCGAGCGCTTCACGCACCGGCGTGCGACTTACTTGCAACTTTGCAGCTACCTCTTCCTCTATCAGGGCTTGCCCATACTTGAAATAGCCGGAAAGAATCGCCTCTTTGATTGCTGTGTAGGTCGCCTCTCGGTACCCTGGTGCCTTTTGTAGAACAAGAGGTTCGAGTGATCTTGGCATGTATTTCCCTTTGCTTATAGCTTCGTGAGATCAGTTCTGCTAGAACTAGCTTTGTATACAAGGATACACAGTATTTATACCTTTTGTCAAATTGTATTGGATGGCTAAGAAATTTTTGTATCCTCTTCTCGCAATTTTTACGCAAAACTATGCTTGACAGGAGAAAATTTATCGGTTATCATCTCTCATAAGTAAAAAATGTTGCATTTTTATCTCTACCTGACTCAATCCTTTGTATACAAAACCGACCATAATTGATTGCCTGACAGATCAAGTGTTTTGTCTGGATGCAAATTGTGAGGTTAGTTTGTGCATAGTGTATCTGTATTCTCGCGCCTTCGGCGCTCTCCCGGTCTTTGATCTTTTTGTTTTTCCAACACTTTTCAAGCTCCGTCCGGAAAGGGTTGGAAAAACAAAAAGATGAAGTGTATCGAGTAGCTCCGCTGCTCGACCACGTCATAAGGAGGCATGTACAACATGTCAAACTATAATGCGGACATAGCTATCATTGGTGGTGGTATCATTGGGATGAGTTGCGCTTACGAACTGGCTCGCCAGGGAGCAGGCCGTGTCGTTCTCTTTGATAAGCAAAACCCGGCCAGTGGGACAACGGGAGGCTCGGCAGGCGTGGTCTGCCTGCACGATATGGGTGAGCTTTATGCTCTTCTGACACTGGTTGGCTATGACCGCTACCAACGATTACGCCATGACTATGACTTTACCTTCAATGCCTGGGGCAGCCTCAATGTTATCTACGAGCCGGATGGGTTCCCGCCGCCGCCGAATCCTTATCAACAACGCTTTGGTACAGGCGAGAACAGTATCTATGCCCACGAATTGCTGGAGCCGGCTGAACTGCTACGACGCTATCCCTGGATCAAGCTAGAAGGTGTGAAGGGAGGCTTGCTCTACACTAATCAAGGCTTCATCGATCCCTACGAATTAGTTACCCTTTATGAACGACTTGCGTTAGAAACCGGGCACGTAGAAATTCATCGTAACACGCCCGTTCTACAAATACGTACTGAAGACGAGCGTATCACGACGCTGGTTACAAGGCGTGGGCCATGGCAAGTGGAGAAAGTGCTTAACGCGGGCGGGCCATGGGGCGCAAAGGTTGCTGCGTTGGCTGGATCTCAGCTTGACCTTACTCCACAGCGTATACAGGTGTGCGTTGCTACTGCTTTCGACGATGATGTGGAGAGTGCGCCGCTGACGAGCGTACCAGAGTCGATTGATGACGAGGGCGTCTGGTGCCGGGGTGAATTGGGCGGCACGCTGCTTTTCGGTCAACATCATCACACGACGAAAGCTGGTTATACGGTCGACCCCGATTATGTCAATCGCGTCAATGATGCTCACTATCCAGCGGCAGTAGAGCAGGTCTACCGCCGCTATTGGCATCTTCCCCGCAGCCTTTTCCTCAATGGCTGGTGCTGTGTCTACGGGACGACTGAGGATGGCTTTCCTATTATTTCACGTGATGCTCGGCTACAAAACTTTTACCACGCGGTCGGTCTGAACGGCCATGGCATTACATTGCATGCCGGTGTCGCCCAGGCTGTTGCCGCATTGCTCTTACACGACCGCACAACGCTTGATCTTAGTGGGGTGTCGGGTGCGTCAGGACACCTGGATTTCTCTATGCTCGATGCCGGACGATTTGCACGCAACGAGCTACTTAATTTTGACCTCTACAAATAGAGATACGTCTATCCCTTTCAATTGAGAAGGGAATAGCAAGGAGTAGAGCTATGACCACAAGCCATCTATCCCGCCGCGAATTTATACGTCTGGGTGCTGCAGCTACCAGTGGGGCTGCATTACTGGCTGCATGCTCGAACGGATCAGGCACGGGGAACAGTGCGGGACCAGTGACGATTAAGTTCTGGAACTCAACGTACGAGACCACCGACCCCAATGATAAGAGTAAGAAGAAAGAACAGTTTTATATTTACCAAGCCGTTCAACGTTTTCAGGCGGCCAACCCCAACATCAAGGTCGATATCCAGATCCATCCCGGTACCACAGATATGTTTACGCAGTATCGTGTCGCGAGCATTGCGAAAAATGGGCCGGATGTGATGACGTTGTGGTCTGGATCGTATATGCTACAGCTTAAGCGCTTCCTGGAGCCACTCGATTCGTATTTCACGTCTCAAGAGCGATCGAGAATCCAGGGCTGGAATGCAGTGACCGAGGGCTTCAAAGAGGGAGCAGGTAAAACCTATGGCGTTCCTAATGCCTCGGATGGTATCACTACGATCTATTATAATAAGAGTATGCTCGCAAAAGCAGGAATCAATCCTGAGACTAGTTGGCCAAAGAACTTTGACGAATTTCTGACTATGCTGGGCAAGATCAAGGCAACGGGTACTATCCCGCTCGCTCTGTATGACAATGGCTATACCTTTTTTAGCCTGGACTATTGGCTGGCTCAAATGGTGAATGGTGATCCCGGTATCGGAGACCTGGTCGCGGGAAAACGCAATTTTAGCGATCCACAGTTGATAGATGTTATCCAGAAATGGGTGGGACTTGCTCAATATACTGTGCCGGGTGCTCCAACGATGGATAGTGGTCAGGCATCTCAGTTTTTCTATCAGGGCAAGGCCGCGATGACTATTAATGGCCCCTGGCCGTTGATAGATATGCGTAAGGCGTTGGGCAATAACCTGGGTATACATAAATTACCTGATTTCAGTACCTCGGCCCCTGTCCAGAATTCTGGAGTTGGTGGCGCAGGCACGGCACTGATCGTTTCGAATTACTCAAAACACAAAGATGAATCCGTCAAGTTCATTAAATTTTTAATGAGCCAGGCGGAGCAAACCAAACGCGCACAGGATGCTTCTGGCAGTCTCATTAACACCACCGACGTGGATGTGACCAAAATCTATTCAGAGCCATACAAGATCCAGATTCAGAAGTGGGTTCTGGAGCCAAATACTATCTTCTGGCCTGATAATATCTTTCCCGCCGATCTCACCAGCGAGATTTCGGCCCAGGCTCAGCTTGCCTGGACGGGCAAGATTAGTCCACAGCAGTTTATGAGCAAGCTAGATGCCAAGCGCGATGAAGTGCTAAAAGCGCCCCAGCAATAAACTATTGGTTAGATAAGGCGATATGTGAAGGAGCAAAAGTAGAGAAAAGTAATAACATTTGACAAATAAATCCAGCCACTCCCGAGAGAGGGCGCTGATTATGTCAGCCGCATCCACGCTTTAGTACTGTGTGTCTCGCTCAGTGCTGATCTTACAGCGAGCACCTCTCTCTTCCCGCTTAAAAAGTCAATTATTATTACTTTAGCCATCACACATCGCTCATACGAAAACCAAAGGTGAAGCTAGAAAGGCCATATCTATCATGGATATGCTCAAGCATACAGAGGAAGCAAAACAGGCTGGGAGACCTGTCGTGGTCATGCAAACTCCTCGCTCCAAACATATAACACTAG
Source organism: uncultured Dictyobacter sp. (assembly GCA_964247965.1). Classification (GTDB taxonomy): domain Bacteria; phylum Chloroflexota; class Ktedonobacteria; order Ktedonobacterales; family Ktedonobacteraceae; genus Dictyobacter. The sequence goes on from CAXTXB010000009.1 coordinate 31,677, forward strand.
GCCAGAAAGAAAATTTGGTAGCATATCTCTCACTTCTTCCGGCGTTTATCCTTATAGCACTGTTTATGTGGTATCCACTTGTTACCGCTTTTTACCACAGCTTTACCGTCTGGGATGGTGCCAGTTCAACCTGGATCGGTCTTCGGAATTATACAGATATTGTGACGTCCGGTCAGTTATGGCTGCTCTTGCGCAACAATTTGATTTTTCTGCTCTCTATTCCGGGTATCTTGTTCATCTCGCTTATGGTTTCCGTGCTCTTGTTTGAACGAGTGCCTGGATGGAGCTTTTTCCGCTCCGTTTACTATATACCAACCATTCTATCAGCGGTAATCGTTGGTTTTTTGATGAAGACGCTCTTTTCGTCTGAGGGTGCGGTCAACGAGTTTCTCAAGTTGATTGGGCTTGGAAGTTGGGCGCAGCCGTGGGTCGAAAACGTTCCGACTGCTTTCCTTATATTGATTCTGGCCTTTTACTGGCAGACGCTGGGTCAGGGAGTCTTGATCTTTCTGGCGGGCCTCTCATCGATACCACACGAGATGATTGAAGCTGCCCGGATCGATGGTGCAAACTGGTGGCAGCGTGTCTTCAGGGTGATCTTTCCTATGTTGGCCCCCGCGATCTCCTATTTCATGGTCACCAATATCATTTATATCTTCGTTGGCCTCTTCGCCCTTGTCTTCTCGGTGACGCGTGGCGGCCCTGGTTACGAAACGACGCCCATAGATTATATGATTTATCTCAAGGCGTTTGAGTCGGGGGATCTTGGCTATGCCTCTGCGCTTTCCATTATCTTACTTGTCCTGGTCTCTGTGATCTCCTGGTCCCAGGTGAGGGCGCTTGATATGCTGGGAGCTGAGTAGTTTAGATTGTCTAGAAGGGAGTTCTCGTATGCCCGGAACAAAGGCGATTGTTGCACGCACAGGTATCGTTGCTATCCTGGCCCTTTTTGCCGCCGCCGCACTCTACCCAATCCTCTTTATGTTTTTAACCAGCTTCAGAACCTCGGTCGACTATACGAATAATCCGCTGGCCTGGCCGCAAAACTTTACTTATATCGAAAATTTTATTTCGATGTTCAACAATTTCGATGTCGTCCATCTGTTTCTGAATACGATCCTCTATATCGCGCTGGCTGCAGCTCTCTCGCTAATGGTATCCGTGCCGGCTGCATTTGCAATTGCCAAGCTTCGCTTTCGATTTAAGCGTCTACTCTTTATGGCTATTATCGCTAGTATGGTTATTCCTGCAATTACCTTTATTATCCCTGACTACATACTGATGTCTGATTTTAATCTGGTTGATAATTTCTGGTCGGTTGTGTTGCTATGGGCGGCCACAAGTGTGCCGGGATCTGTTTTTTTGCTCTCTGCCCTTACACGTAGTCTTCCAAACGAATTGGTCGAGGCGACGAAAGTGGATGGCGCGAATTATTTTCATATGATGGTCAGGGTGGTTATCCCTATGATCATTCCGGGTATCGTGACGATCACAATTTTCAATGTTACGACGTGGTGGAACGATCTGCTGATTCCGCTTATCTTCCTGCAGTCGGACACGAATAAGACGATGACGGTCGCTGTGGCGACGATCGTTGGGCGCTATAGCACCGATTATCCTCAGTTAATGACGGGTCTGCTGATGGCGGCGCTTCCACCTGTGCTTATCTATATTTTCCTGCAGAGCTATATTCGTCGGGGAATGGTGATGGGGGCAATTAAATAAAGCAGGCAGAAATATACAGCACTGACCCACCCGCGTAGAGACATCCCTCGCGGTTGTGGTCTCGCCCCTGCTTGAGAGGTTTGCATGGTGACAATCCCTCGCGGTTGTCGTGATAGCCCTATCAGAAAGGTGGACGCTTTGAGGCAGGCTGCCAACGACAAGGGCAAAGGATTGTCGCCACGCGAGCCTCTCAAGCAGGACGGTGCAATATAGTAATTGTGTAAGACTATACCAGGTTATCTATATTTGTAGCAAGGATGAGAGCAGGTGAATATGAGATTGCGTAGCGCGGAGTGGTTTGAGGGGCGAGATGAGTTGGGTCCACAGAGTCGTTCTGTACTGAGATCATTGGGCTGGACACAGGAGTTTTTCAGCGGCAAACCGGTCATCGGCATCGCGAATTCCTGGAGCGAGTTGAATAATTGTAACTTTGGCTTGAAGTTGATCGCCGATGCTGTGAAGAGGGGTGTGATAGTAGCGGGTGGAATTCCGTTGGAGTTTAACACGATCTCACTTGGTGAAGAGTTGATGAAGCCGAGTGCTATGCTCTATCGCAATCTTTTAGCCATGGAGGTTGAGGAGATGCTGCGTTCCTATCCGCTCGATGGCGTGGTGCTGCTCACTGGTTGTGACAAAACAACTCCAGCTCAGCTTATGGGGGCAGCAAGCGCGAATCTACCCGCGATCCAGGTCTGTGCAGGTCCCAAGGCGGCAGGTCGTTGGAGGGGGCGTGAATTAAGTTCAGGAACAGACCTCTGGCATTATCTGGATGAATATCGCATGGGCGCGCTTAGCGAGGAAGAATGGCGTGAGCTTGAGGAGAACTACTCCTGTGGTATTGGAACGTGCAACACGATGGGAACGGCGTCGACGATGACGGTTCTATCAGAGGCGCTGGGTATGATGTTGCCTGGGACCGCGACTATTCCCGCGACCAATGCTCAGCGCCTGGCAGCAGCTGAGTTGAGCGGGCGGCGGGCGGTGGAGCTTGTGAACGACGATCTACGGCCAGCACAGGTGATGACACACGAGGCATTCGAGAACGCGTTGCGCGTCTATATGGCCATCGGCGGCTCAACTAATGCCGTCATTCATCTGATCGCCATTGCCGGCCGGCTCGGTGTGCCGCTGACCCTGGACGACTTTAGCCAGTTCGCTCGCAGCACACCGATGCTGTTGAATCTTCAACCATCAGGTACAAAGCTGATGCAGGATTTTCATGCCGCCGGTGGCATGCCCGCACTTCTATACCAGTTGCGCGATCTGCTCCACCTGGATTGTTTGACTGTAACAGGGAAATCAATCGGCAAGAATATGATTCCCCTTACCTATACAGATACTGATGTTATTCGCCCACGCGAAGATCCACTCTATCCATCCGGCTCACTGGCTATCTTACACGGAAATCTCGCACCTCGCGGCGCAATTCTACGTACAACGACGGCATCTCCCCATCTACAAAAGCATCGTGGGCGGGTCATTGTCTTTGATTCCTACACTGATATGTTGGCACGCATCGATGATCCTGATCTGCCTGTTGACGAGAACTCTGTGCTTGTCCTGCGCAATGCAGGCGCGGTGGGTGTTCCTGGTATGCCCGAATGGGGCTCGATCCCCATTCCTAAAAAACTACTTATGCAGGGCATAAAAGATATTGTGCGCATCAGTGATTCAAGGATGAGCGGCACAAGCTCAGGCACAAGCATACTACATGTGACGCCAGAGGCGGCCGTTGGTGGTCCCCTGGGGCTTGTCGAGGATGGTGACGTGATAGAATTAGATGTCGAGGCTCGTTCACTAACACTGCTCGTTCCAGATGAAGTATTAGACTATAGGAAGAGCTTGTGGACCCCACCGCCGCGCCGCCATCTGCGCGGCTATCCTCGTCTTTATGCCGAGCATGTCTTACAACCCGATGAGGGTTGCGATTTTGATTTCCTACGCCCAACATCCGATGCCGAATTAACCTTCGTGCCACCTATCGTCGGACGCTCATAGTATGGGTGATCCCGAACTTATGAAAAAGATGAAAATCCTGTTTTACCTGCCCTTTTTCCTGCCTTCGGCAGGAAAAAGGGCAGGTAAAACAGGATTTTCATCTTTTTCATAAGTTCGGGATCACGTAGCTCTTTTCTCCTACCAGTTGTTCCAGTGCATGACGCGCTCAAGCTCCTTGCGTGGTCCAGGTTTAAAGTCTGTGCCCAGGGTATAAGCCACGGGAATGAGTGAGGCCTGCGTATACTGTTCATAGGGAATTCCTAGCAGTTGCGCCGCCTCTTTTTCATAGGTAAGATGCAGGGTGGTCCACGCTGTCCCTAAACCTCGCGCTCGGGCTGCCAACATAAAGCTCCACACGGCGGGCAGAATCGATCCCCAGGTGCCTGCCTGCTGCACGCTCGATGCGCCTTCCAGGCGGCCACGAATGCAGGGGATGACATGCACTGGCACTTCATGCAGGTGTTCCGCGAGATAGTCTGATGATGAGGCGACCCGCTCTTGTATTTTTGCGAGCTGTGGCCGTGCGGCAAGTGCTTCCTTTGCGCTGGCTGTGGTGGCCGCTCGGTAGCTCGTGTAGCTCTGTTTATACAGATCAGCCAGCGCTCTGCGCTTTTCGGCATCGGTGACAACGACGAATTGCCATTGCTGACTATTGCTGCCTGTCGGTGCCTGGACGGCGATCTCTATACACTCCCGTATCACGTCTGATTCTACCGGTCGCGTTAGATCCAGCCGCTTGCGCACTGCACGTGTCGTTGTCAATAACTCGTCAGGTGTTAGATCAAGTAACGCCATATCTTCCTCCAACTAAAATATGCTCCTTAAATGAGAAGCTTTGCTAAACGCTCGTTGAGATCTCCTTCGACGAGTAGTACGATGGCGGCGAGCTAGCGCCGCATCTGTTCCCGTACGGCCTGCCCCATTTGCTTTGTGGTGGCCGTCCCTCCAAGATCAGGTGTGCGTACTTGCCTCGCCGCCAATACGTCTTCTATGCCGTGCATGAGGGTGCCGGCCGCATCCTGCTCGCCTAGAAAATCGAGCATGAGTTGTCCGGACCAGATTGAGGCTAATGGATTTGCGATGCCCTGGCCGACAATATCGGGTGCCGAGCCGTGTATTGCCTGGAACAGGCTGGGATAGCGTCGTTCGGGATTGAGATTCGCGCTCGGGGCTAATCCCATACTGCCAGAGATGGCTGCTCCCAGGTCTGTGAGGATGTCGCCGAAGAGGTTGGATGCTACTACGACATCCAGGCTTTCCGGCCGGGAGACGAAGCGGGCGGTGAGCGAGTCGATTAACTGCTGCTCGTTTTTGATCTCTGGATACTCTGCAGCAATTTGACGGAATACGTCGTCCCAGAAGACCATGTTGTATTGCATGCTGTTGGATTTGGTGGCGCTGGTGACTTTTTTGCGCCCATACTTCCTGGCATACTCGAATGCGTAGCGTATGATGCGTTCTGTCCCCTTGCGTGTGAAGATGGTGGATTGGATTGCAACCTCATTCTCTGTGCCTTGATGCACGCGCCCACCAGTACCAGCGTACTCACCCTCGGTATTCTCGCGCACACAGACGATATCAATATCCTGTGGACGCTTCTCTGCCAGCGGGCTACGTACACCCGCCAGCAGCCGCGAGGGTCGCAGGTTGACATACTGGTCAAATGCTTGCCGGATAGGTAATATTAATCCCCATAGCGTGATATGATCTGCCACCCGTGGGTCTCCCACTGGCCCCAGCAGAATGCCATCAAACCCTCCTTTCTCTAGCACATTCAGACCATCCTCCGGCATCATCGCACCCGTTTTCAGATAATGTTCGGTTCCCCAATCGAAGCGCTCAATATCAAACTGAAATCCACCATCCACTATGGCGAGATCTGTCAGCGTCTCAACGCTCTCCTCAATGACCTCTGGTCCAATCCCATCGCCGGGAATGACGGCCAGGTGATATCTTCTCATTTGCCTTTATCCTCAGTTGTCTCTATGGAATAAGCAGAGTCTTCAAATTCTCGCCGTCCATCGCTGCCCTTATCGCGGCCCCAAACTCTCTCAGTGGAAATTCTGCGCTGATCAGGCTTTTTACGTCGATCGTGCCTTCGGCGATGGCTTTGATGGTGGTTGGATAGCAATAGGGTGCAAGATGGCTACCATGGATGTTGAGCTCTTTCTGGTCACCAACCAGGTTCCAGTTGACGGTTGCTGGCTCATTGAGCACGCTAAAGGCTACCAGCGTTCCCAGACGCCGGATCATATCCAGGCCTTGCTGAGGCCCTTTGGCACTGCCTGTGGCCTCGATGTAGACGTCGCAGCCATATCCTTCTGTGAGATGCTTGACGCGCGCCACGGCATCCTCATCTAGTGGATTGATGACGATATCCGCGCCCAGCTTCTGTGCGAGCTCTAAGCGATAAGGCTTGGTATCCAATGCAATAAGCAGGCCTGGATTATAGCGCTTGGCTGCCTGGAGCATGCAGAGTCCAATATTGCCCACGCCTGCTACGACAACGACGTCGCCGGGCTTGATCTCTCCTCGGTCTACTGCGTGAATGGCACAGGCCAGCGGCTCAATATAGGCGGCCTCGCTTGGGGAGATACGCGGATCAATGGTGTGTATACGCGAGTTCGCCGGATAAATCATGTATTCGGCCATTCCTCCCTCAGCACGCCCCTTCTTGAAGCCAAAGATGACGTGTGGCTCGCACATATGATACTGGCCCCGCTTGCAAAAGCGGCACTGCCCGCAGGGGACGATCTGTTCCGCCACCACCGGTTCGCCAATCTTCACATTATGCCGTTCAGCTGCTCCAGGACCAAGCGCGGCCACAGTACCTGCAAATTCATGTCCCGCTATTACTGGTGCCTCACAATATCCTCCCGAGCCATGGCTGCCCCAGAATAACTCGCCACCCGTGTAGCATTTCATATCGCTCGCACATATGCCAGCAGCCCCGACCTTCACCAACACTTCGCCCGGCCCCGGCTCTGGCTTTACTACTGCCTCTACACGATAGTCGTAAGGACCATGACAGACTACTGCTTGCATCATCTCTGTTGCCATCGTCTCATCCCTTCTTTTCGTCTCTCTTCATAGAGAAGGCTCTACTTTAACTATACATGTTCCACTTCCTTCCAGTATACACAATTTTCCCTTTTTTTATTACCTGCTACGATCCAAAGAATGAGTCATTCTTGGATCGGGTTCACAGAAACTTTATATAATGGTAAGATAATATGGGTAGTAGGGAGTGAGGAGGAGCGGTCTAATTTTCAATTGTGAGGAAAAAATGATTATTCTAGAGACGGAACGCTTGCTGTTCCGGCCATTAACACTTTCTGACCTGGATGCTCTGACAACCCTTTATGCTGATCCCGAAGTGACCCGTTTCCTGGGTGGTCCCCGCGACCGCTCAGAGGTGCAGCATGCCCTGACCGGCTATATTCGCGAGTACGAACTCTACGGCCATTCGTTCTTCGCCACGATTCGCAAGGATGATGAGACCTTTATA
>CAXTXB010000010.1:0-33520 GCA_964247965.1 uncultured Dictyobacter sp.
CCTGGATACGGATACAGGCTGGTAATGATCGGAAATATATAAAAGATAAGTGTCACGAGTGGGACCAAGCCATGTTTGAACCATGAGAATCTTCCCGACTTACGGGTAAATCGCCACAAAGCGATGCACACCATCAGATACACCGGCATAACCCCCAGGCTTGCCCAAAATCCGAGATTTCCGAATGCTCCACTAACCCCCGGTCCCCAGGCCCATCCTGCAACAAGCGTCACCACTATGGAAAATATTGAGTATGCAAGAATAGCATTCGTGGGAGTATGATACCTGCTCATTCGGGCCAGCGAGGTTGGCAATGCGCCTTCACGCCCCATCGCAAATAGAACACGAAAGTTGGCCGTATGTGCGGCGATAAGTACAGCAATGAGCGCACTGATGCCTGCGAGATCAATAGCGATCTGGTAGTTATGCCCTAAGTATCGGTTGGCAATATCGCTGAGAGGAGCTTGACTATTGATGAAATCTTGAATATGCGACGCACCGTAACCGACAATAATTGCATAGGTCGTAATTGCAAAGTAAATTCCGGTGAGCGCTACTGAACTGATCAATGCGATCGGAACATTCCTTCTCGGATTTTTCGTTTCCTCTGAAATCGTAATGGAGGACTCGAAGCCGAAAAAGGCAAACAGGATGTAGACGAACGAGAGCCCCACTCCACTAAAACCATGGAGTGGTTCGGCAGGTGTAAAGGAACTAAGATGTTGTCCTTCCGCTCCCCCTGTTACAAGAATCCATACCACAAGGAAACCAACAATCAGCACTTCTACGCAAACAAAGATAAGGTCCACTTTCATGGATCGGCTTACGCTCCGATAAGCGAGCCAGCTTACGAAAATGATCACCAGGATTGATAAGATCTCCCAAGGCACCTTCACCTTAAAAATATTAAAAATTACATCTGATGAAAAGGACCCAAAGAGAGCGGCATTTAGTGGGCCTTGCAGCCCATAAGCTATGAGCAAAAGCCAGCCCGACATAAAGCCGGCACGAGGTCCGATACCTTTACTGTTGAACGTGTAGAATGTTCCTGCAGCTGGCATCGCATGCGCGAACATGGCTAAAACCCATGCCATGAGAAGGACACCCAGGGTGCCGATGATAAATGCGAATGGAGATGCTAATCCTGCTTGTGATGCGATAAGTGTTGTAATAAACAGCACGCCCGTTGTCGGCGAAATGAAAGCCAATGACATACCGAGTGCGCCAGCGAGTCCAACGACATTTTTCTCAAGCTTTTCATCATTAGTAGTGGGTCTAGCTGAAGATCTATCGGTCTCGTAAACCATTTCATAATTTGGATCCAACGCTTTCATCCTCCATGTTCTAATAAGTGTAATAAACTTGATGTTATTGCCTCGCATTTGCAGCAATACCTTACTTGGCGGTAAAGCCGCCATCTACCATCACAGCCGAACCGACCATAAATGAAGCCATATCAGACGCCAGGAATAAAGCTGGATGAGCAATTTCCATCGGGTCGGCAACCCTACCGATAGGTGCCCAGGCATTGTTCTCCTCTTCTCGCTGCTTCGGATCGGGGCTCGTTTCCACCTCCTTCTGCAAAAGAGGTGTATTGGTCACGCCCGGACAGACGGAGTTGACGCGAATATTGTATGAAATGAGATTCAAAGCCATCGATTTGGTTAGCATCACAACTCCCGCTTTGGAGGCATCGTAAACCGGATTTGCAGGATCAGCCGCAAACGCCATCTCCGAGCCTGTTGTGACAATAGCACCCCCGCCTGCTTTAATCAATTCGGGTATTGCGTATTTACTAATGTAGATCATGCCCTTGAGATTAGTGTCCACTACCCGGTCCACGTCCTCTGGTTCTACGTCCATTACGCTGGCAATCAAGGGAATGCCAGCATTCGGGAACAGTAGCTGTAGCTTCCCGTACCGCTCGACAGCGGTATCTACAGCACGCTTGCAATCCGCCGGTTTGGATACATCTCCAGCTACTCCTGTTACTTCATAATGCTCCACCCGAAGTTTTGAAACGGTTGCCTCCAGCGCCGTTTCGTCATAATCCATAATCACTACTTTCGCCCCTTCTTGAACGCATAATGTCGCAATAGCTTCACCAATTCCTTTGGCACCGCCGGTAACAAGCGCTACTCGCCCTTCGATCCCATATCTACCCATGGATACACCCTCCAAATATTTGAAATTATGTTGCTCAACATGATGTTAGTTCTACATAAACTAGGCATTCTGACTATTACGTCCTGTTGACTGTATGTATTAATTACGTTACGCTGCATGATTGGATAAAAAATCAATTCATACTGATCTTCTTTATCCTTATGGTACCGTGCTTACAAGTAATTCTACCAATGCAATACAGTCCCTACGCCTCGCTTCAAAGCAATCCGCAGTGCTAGTTCCGCTGTTGCCAGGTCTAGCAAGGCAATGCCAGTCGCATCGAAGACTGTAATTTGTTCTTCTCGCTGCCTTCCAGGATGCTTTCCAAGCAGCACATTGCCAATCTCAGCAGCAGTTCTGTCCGGGTTTCTTTGTAACTCACCAATCGTTCGTGATTGGCAAAGATCATCAGTAAATACCTTAGCGACGGTCAACACCGATTCGTCCAGTTCGGATTTGCCTTTTGTATCTGCCCCCATGGCATTGATATGTACCCCTGGCCTAAGATACTTTCCCATGATAAGTGGCTGGGTCGCAGGGGTTGCCGTTACAACGATATCTGCGCCTTCAACCGCCTCCATAATGCTGTTGCAAACTTTAACGTCCACACGGTCTTGAAATTGTGCGGTGTACTTCACCACTGAACGCCCCGTCAACCCAAAACACCGTACCTCCTTTATACCCGGCCGAACGCTCAGGATTCCCTCTGTTTGAATTCTCCCTTGCACTCCGGTTCCAATAACCGCCAGGACTTGAGCATTCTGATTCACCAGACATTCGGCAGCAACGGCACCAGCCGCTCCCGTACGAATCGTCGTAATATAATTTCCATCCATAAACGCTCTTGGTTTGCCTGTTTCTGGATCAACCAATACAACGGTCGCTTGATGAGCTTCCTCATTACGCTCCCTGTTTTTACTCCAATAACCTGCTGCCTTTAACCCTAAAACACCTCCTCGCTCCAAATATCCAGCTTTGACACCGAATACAGCATCTTCTGAAACCTTCTCTCGAATAATAGGATAGGTGTGCCCCGTGTTTAAAGAATGCGCAATGTATGCCTGCTGTACCGCCTCCATGACCGAATCGAATGATAGAATACTACGCAGATCAAATGTAGAAAGACATAAAATTTCTGACATGATTTCACACCCGTGTTACGATCTTGTTCATTGCCTTAACAGATTGTTAACAATCTTGTCCGTATTATAAGATAACAATAACCGGATGTCAATATTTTTTTATGGAATTTGGATATTTTTTTATCCTTCAACGTAACAAGTGTTGTTATTCAACACGCTTTTATCGTGTTGAAAAGTCAAAAATGGAGCCTCTTGTTCAAAAAAGACTCCATCCTCATCTGATTGACCTTACTATTTTAGTACAGACAAAAAGCCTTGATAGCAAGATATCTTCTAAAAAATTTTCAAAGAGTTTCACCTGGTGATTTCAATTCCTCAAGGTAACCATAGATGGTTACCTTGGATACATTCAAAGACACTGCCAGCTCGTCAATCGCTCCTTTGATCAGAAACAAACCTTTTTCGTTTAAAAAAGAAACGATTTTAAGCTTGTCTTGCTTGGTCATCTCGTTAATCGGAACAGGATATTCTTCTACAGCATACTGAATGAGATTGGTGACAACATCCCACACGCTGTCGACAATTTCCTTCTCTTCTCTCAGATTTTCCGTTTCGTCCATACAAACGAACTCTTCGACAAAGAGCTTTGATTTCAACAAATCATCAACGTCAAAGTTAATGCAAAAAGCTCCTACCACCATTCCATTATCGTCACGGATAAGTGCTGTCGATGACTTTATCACCCTACCGTCGTTAGCCACCGTTTTGTAATTACTCAAATAATCGTCATTGAATTTACTTGAACTTAAAACCTTAGGAAACAAGTGATGGAATGATTGACCAATTTTGCGTCCTGTAACGTGCCCATTTTTCGTATATACGACAGACGACTGGGGATGGGTTAAATCATGCAGCACGACTTCACAGCGTTTTCCAAACATCTCTGCAACGGCATCTGCGATTGGTATAATTTTTTTCAAATATTTGTCGTTCATTGACGTTTTCTCTATCCTCCATAAATGTAGTATTGGTTCACTCGGAACCAATACTACATTTATTTTTATCTGATCATGCCGTTAGCCCAAAATATGTAACGGTTTTTATAGGAGCACAGCAGGTGAGCAATTAGGTAAACAGCCTCCCCTAGTATGGTCAAGCTAGCTAGAAATGATTGCAGCAGGGGAAAAATCTGATATACTCGATAGCATGAAAAAGAATCCTGTTTCCCGCTTGCTATCATTAGCCATTGAGGTTGCTCTCTTTCCATTTCTCTCTCGACTTCTGCGAGGTCGAGGAGATCGTAGCTGCGCGTGGGAGCGTTCTGACGTATGAAACTATCATGCAATGATGCCCGAAATTCGGGCAGACCTACGCCAATAAGCTCAAATTTGAAGACAAGTGGCATTTAGATGAGTCTTTCTCATGATCAACGGAAATCGGCGGATTAGCACAAAAACGTACTCAATACTTTGGTGTGAAGTCAACGCGACAAAAAAACAGCCAAAGAGTTTTTCTGTAGGCTGCTCAAGACTTGAATACGTTCAATGTGTGCTCATCACAGGCAAAAAGCCTCAGTCTATCGTGTCCTCATAGAGGAGCGATTTGAGTCCTGGAATGAGATCACCAACGGAAATAATGCTGCAGAACCAGAACATTCCCCCAGCTATCTTTATCCTTCTTAAGAAGCATTGTTTGAGAACCACGATTCTCTTCGATCAGTAAGTTGACAATACCAACAAATTATACGAATCACGTACTTAATCTGTCAAGGGAAGTGTCAGAACTGGAAACACAGATATCGATCATACACATCGACGACCCTTACCAGAGTCTGTCTCAGAATTATGCACTTAAGATCAGAGGAGTAAAGGCATTCAAACGGTGGCAGAGCAGATCATATTGCTGCTTGATAGAAACGAATTGTTCAATAAAAAGGCAGGACGACCTCTGTGAGATACTCCAGAAAGTTAAAATGAGTGCTGGTGCGTTCATAAAAGAGCCATTTACAGGATGTACGGCGGAACGTTCAATAGCTAAGCGAGGTTTTCTTGCTCTGTTCCTTAGTTATCGTTGACGCGCAGTGAAGGCAGCTCGTAGGCGTTCCTCGTAAGATGTTTGATCCTTACAAGCATACCTCACGAGTCGCCTTCATGCCAAATTCTCTTCTCAGTTCTGACACCTCTGGATGGTACACCTATATCCAGAAAGATGTCTTAGTGGGTAAACAACGCACTCTGAGACGCATAACCGGCACGATAAATCCTATACCCTTCTTCATAAACGTGGTGATGATCTGGATCAGGCACATAGAAACGACATGGATATACTGATGTTTTGCAGGCCGACCTGAGATCTCTGTGGCGACCAGTCGCTACGGATGCGCATATGGCTGCCCCGCGCGCTACCGCGCATGGCTCGTCCAATACGATGATAGGGTAGCCAAGTATATCGGCATGCATTTGCATCCACAACGGACTGCGACTCCCACCTCCGCAGGCAACAATGCTCTCAATCTTTACGCCGGCTTCGTGCATGACCTCGACTACCTGACGCCCTCCATAAGCCACAGCCTCTAACAAAGCTCGATAGAGATGGGCACGAGTATGCTTCAAGCTCAAGCCCCAGAAGCTTCCGCGCGTGGAAGGATCGCGAAATGGCGTTCTACATCCCTGCCAGGTATCAAGCGCATGAAGCCCTTCGCAGCCTGGTGGTATCAATGCCGACTCGGCATCAAGTTCGTCATAGGTCGTCGCTGGGGCTATTTGATCGCGAAACCAGCGCAATACTGAGGCAGCACTGGTCTGACCCCCACGTATGGTCCAGGTGCCATCTCCGAACGCATCCGGCACTGGACCTAACAAACCAGGATTAGATATGGGAGATTCCACGAGAGCAAGGTACGATGAAGAAGTGCCTAACGAAAGGCTAAGGCGCCCAGGTTCATAGATATTCGCAGCGAGCGCCGCCGCATAACTATCCATCAATCCCTGAGCAACGGGCAGCCCCATCGGTAACCCTGTCGCATGAGCGACCTCGCGCGTCAGATACCCAAGCATTTCACCTGGATGCAGAATGTCAGCAGGCCATTTCGCGGGCAAATCGCCAAGATCGAGCGCTGCAAGAAGATCATATTGCCAACCACCTTGCAAAGAAACATACGACCACTCTCCGCTTATTGTTGATAGTGAGAGTGCCCAGCGCCCCGTGAGTCGAAACAGAAGCCAATCGTGCAATTCGACGATATGATGAGCTTGTCGATAGCGCAGCGAGTCGTGCCGCTTCATCCAGAGCACTTTGGGCAGCATCCACTCGGCCGATACTGCCGCACCAGTATACCAAAGCGCTGGATGATCGGTCGCAGTGATCTCCACAGCCTCAGAGCTAGCTCGCGTATCCATCCAGAGCAGAGCCGGACCAAAAGCCTCACCTATCTGATCGACGGTGACAAGGGTTACGGCTGTCGAAGCCAGGCAGCACGCCTCTACCTCTACATCCGGCACCAGGGTCACGACGGCTCGGATAGCCGTTAGAACGGCAGTCCAGATTTCATAAGGATTTTGTTCAACCCAGCCAGGTTGAATATGCCTGGTGGCATAGGACGCACTTCCTCGCGCCAATGCCCGCCCATTGCCATCAAATATCACCGCGCGGGCGCTCTCGGTCCCGACATCGACTCCAAGATAGCTCGGATTACACGGTCCATGAATCATCTCGATGCCTTTAGCAGGATAGCAGTAAGAATCCGACAGAGCACCTCTACCTCTTCTTCACCTATCAATCTGTGCGTCACGAAACGGACGATAGAGGGCGGTCTGGCCGAAGCCTTGATCCCTTGCTCCTTTAAGACCGCCACAAGCTGATCCGCCTGCAGGCAGGTTTCTCGCGTATCAATCAGCACCATATTTGTCTCAACAGCGGCTACATTGACCTGTAGTCCAGGAATAACCGCAAGCCGCTCAGCTAAATAACGGGCCATCTGATGATCTTCCGCCAGTCGGTTGATGCCAGTGTGTAGCGCTACGATACCTGCGGCCGCAAGAACCCCTGCCTGGCGCATACTGCCCCCAAGCATTTTCCGTGCTCGTCGCGCCCGCGCAACAAATTCGGTGGAGCCAGCAAGGAGCGAACCAACAGGAGCACTCAACCCCTTACTCAAAGCAAAACAGACAGAATCTGCATCGACAACCAGTTCCCTGGCCGGAATACCAAGTGCAACCGCCGCATTGAAGATGCGCGCGCCATCGATATGCAGCTTTAATCCTCGCTGATTACAGAGTGCGCGTAACTCACGCATCACCTCCGGGCGTGTGATCGTCCCGCCTGCTCGATTGTGCGTATTTTCAATGCAGAGCAACGTTGTTGGTGGATAATGCTGATCTGGCTGGCGCAGACGAGGCTTGATCACCTCGGCGCGCAGCACTCCAGTTTCACCTGCAATAGAGAGAGGCATAATGCCAGCGATTGCAGCAACACTGCCTGCTTCATAGTAGAGAATGTGCGCCTCTGCTTCAGCAACAATCTCATCGCCATGCCGAGTATGAGCCATCACAGCAGCCAGGTTCGCCATTGTGCCGCTTGGCATAAAGATCGCCGCATCCTTTCCAAGCAGTGCAGCGGCAAACTCCTCCAGCTCATTTACCGTGGGGTCATCGTGATAGACATCATCACCGAGCTTGGCAGTCCGCATGGCGTCAAGCATCTCTTCAGTAGGTAACGTCGATGTATCATAAAAACGAATTTCTTTTATTTTGCCACCTCACTTCCTTCGTCTATCCTTGCAACAGCTCGAATCGGAAAACCATCACCATGTTTGATGGGCAGCGGCAAAGCGATAAGTATGCAGCTTTCTCCAAGCTGATGAAGATTGAGCAGATTTTCAATAATGACTGTTCCACGGCTCAGCAGAGCGATGTGTGTATGACCAGGATCATAATCAACTGATGGTGCGTCAAGACCGACTAGGCGGACACCATTTTCCACCAGGTAGACCGCCGCCTCTGGCGTCAGATAGGGATAGTCAACGAAGTACGCAGGTTCCCCAAACGTGCGTTCCGCCCAACCCATGTGGAGCAATACCCGGGAGTGACGAATCGCAGGCAGAGAAGCGGGTGTGATTGCCTCTTTCTCACCGACGTTGCGTAAATGAATAACCTGCGCGGGACCAATCAGGAGATCGAGTGGGATATTCTCTATCGTTTCTCCAGCTTTGACAAAGTGAAATGGCGCATCCATATGCGTCCCAAGATGAGAATCCAGCACCACCTTTGAGGCAGCCCAACCGTGCGTCTCGATGCTGGCATACGTAGAAATCTCTGGCGGGAAATGATCCGGGTTATACGGCATCTCAGCATAAATTGGCATGGTAAGATCAATAAACATGCGAGCACTCCTTCCTCAGCGAGAAAAAGGGAGGCGGCCCCTTTTCCTGTCCGCTGTGCGCTATTTACAACGCGTCTGGCTCAATCACAGGCCTAATACGATCCACACCTGCCTGTTCGTGGTCCTCAAATACTTGACTCTTCCTACGGAACAGCGCCGGGTTTCGCTGGCGTTGCCAGAGTGTCCATCCAATGCCCAACGCCAGCCAGATGGCGACAGCAAGCTGAACGCTCTGTCCATATGCCCAGCCTGCCTGCCACAGGGATACAAGAAAAGAATTATAGAGAATATAGAGCACGACAAGCATACCAAAAACAGGGACAAGCAGATTCAAAAACCAGTTAAACTGTTCGCGCCTGAAGCGCCAGAAAAAGATCACATTCGTTGCATTCACCGCGAAGTACGTGAGCAAACCAAGAAATGAAGTCATTGTGCCTGTCCAGTTATACTGATTTGACAACCCCAGAGTTGCACCAAGAATCAGGGTCACAACTGTTGTCACTCCTATACCTAGTGTCATCGCATTACGAGGAACTAGATAGCGTTGATTGATCTTTCCAAGCCACGTGGGTAGCGTTCCCTCACGCCCCATAGCATAAAGGGCACGACTCGTCGCAGTCGTTTGCGCGATGTAGATACCAGTAATTGAAGTCATTGCAGAGATGGTAATCAGCAAGCTCCATCCCCCCCAATAGAGGTGCGCAATCGGAGTAATCGGCGTAAATCCCTGGCTCATAAGGCTCGTCACGCTACTAACGGGAACAGAGATAGAAAATCCCCAGGAGACAACGATCCAATAAATGCCAACCACAATTACCGCAACGATCGTGGCCAGGGGAATGAAACGCTTCGGTGTTTTAGTCTCCTCCGCCATTGTAGCAACAGCATCGTAACCGACATTCGCCTGAATGCCAAAGATCAGAGCTCCAAATATGGCCGTGGTGCCTCCAATAGCATTCGCAGGGCTGAAGGGCTGAAGCGTTACGTGATGGGCATGTCCTCCCACGGCTAGAATAGTAATCGCAAGAGCCAGGAGAATCAATGACTCAACGAGCATAAAGATCTCTGTGCCTCTCACCGTTATCTTGACTCCAAAATAGGCAAAGAGGATGACGATACCAGTTATCAGCAGTATCCCAAGAGTCCACGTCCCATAGCCGGTCTGTAGACCAAAGTATGCCAGGAACTCGTTAAAGAACAACGCAAAAATACCCGGCAGGACAATCATCGCCAGCAAGTAGAAACCCGAGAAGACCCAGCCGACAAACATACCGATGGTGGGCCTTGTCGCGTTCCAGACCCACGTGTATACGCTGCCTGCCGCTGGCATTTCGCTTGAGATGATTGCGAACGAAAGTGCTGTAGGCAACGAGGCGATCATGGCCAGGATAAAGACGAAAGGGACAACTGCTCCTGCGGACGAAATCATTGGGCCAAAGTTAAAGTAGATGCCACCTGCCGGCGACATAATGATGGCGCCAAGCGCGGCCGCACCAATCCATCCCATGGAGTTCGCTCGTAGTCGCTGTGGCTCTGTGGTTGAAAACTGACCGTTGCCAGTGATATCGGTTGACTCACCTGTATTCATTGTAGCTTGCCTCAACCTGCTGTACAAATGTAGAAGCACTAAAAATGTTACGCTACTCATCTCATCACAATAGATCGTGTCTTTGCGCACGGCGTGCAATACTACCTACCCTTCCAGCATAGCGCCGTTGATAGCAAGTTGTCCACCATCGCACACAAGGATCTCACCGGTGACATAGCTGGCATCATCCGAGGCTAGGAAGGCAATACATTTGGCAATCTCTTCTGCTGTGCCCACTCGTCCCAATGGAATACTGCCAAAGTGACTGCTGGGCTGGGCATCAAGAATATGAGCGATCAGTGGAGTATAGATGACTCCTGGAGCAACCGCATTGACACGAATATGAAGTGGTGCCAGGTCAATGGCCATTGATCTCGTTAGCATGACGACTCCACCCTTAGAGGTGTTATAATGGGCGAGGTGTGGTTCGGCAACCAGCCCATTTGTAGAAGCAGTGTTTACAATTGCCCCGCCACCGTGGGCAGCAATTTGCGGCGCGAAGGACTGCGAACACAGAAAAGTCCCCGTGATATTTACTGCTATGATACGTACCCAGTTCTCGTACTCAATCTCTAGAAAAGCTCGTTCATTCCATACGCCAGCATTATTGACGAGAACATGCGCGCCTCCTAATTCGGCTACTCTTGCCGTTAGAGACCGTACCTGTTCAGGGACTGAAATATCACAGACTGCTGCTTCAATCTTTCCACCGGAGCCAAGTTCAGCCACAGTCTGCTCAAGTTCTTCCGCCCGCTCAGATACTGCAACCACATGAGCACCTTCCGCTAAAAAGCGCATGGCAGTAGCCTTGCCGATTCCGCTACTTGCGCCTGTAATGACCGCAATTTTATCTTGGAAGCGCATCATATCACCTTCCCGCTGCATTAAGCACCTATTTGTTGCGCTCAGATGGATCGACGTACCCCATAGTGGTATAGAGGGTATAGCTGGGTGTAACTTCTAGTCGTCCATACTGGCAGATAACAGGGACGTTGCTCCGTACGCGGAGTGCATACTGCGTCCTTACAGGAATATGCACGCGGGAAGCATCTGTTATATCGTCGAACCAGGGAACACGCAAGCTTCTTACACGTTCAGCCTCAACAGAAACTTGAATACCCAGGGTAGGTTCTTTATCAGTCCAGTAAAGATCGAGTTCAATCGTGGCTCGTTGCTGGCTCACATTCAGAATCATCAGCGATTCATGGGCTTCAATGGGACCATTATCGGTAGGAGGACGATCTCCATCAGGGAAATACCAGGTAAGCGCTCCGGCTCCTTGCATACGATCAGTATCAACCCGCCAGCTATTCTGCATAACAGCGCCCTCCATTTTCAAGCCCTGCTTTTGGTTCGGCTGAGCAACCATCCTTAAGAAGTGCATGGGCTACTGATGTATCAGTAACCAGAACGTTGATAAACCCTCCACACAGTGCTCCTACAACCGCCTGTGCCTTAGTCACACCGGTAGCAATGCCAATACGACAGGGAACACGAAGAAGGTCATCAAGAGGGATAGCAATAGCACGATCATCCAGAGCCGTGCTGACAAGACTGCCGTCAGTACGGTAGATATAGGAGAGAATATCGCCAATTGCTCCTTGCTCAAGCAGTGTGTGGAGCAAGGGCTCATCAATGATTCCCCCATAGAGTAGGCGTGAAGCCTCTCCTTGCACAAGCGCACCAATGCCCAGTACGGCAATAGTCAGTTGACGATACATGGCATACGTCGCCTTGATACTTGCGTCCTCCAGCAAATGGTTTCGTAGTTCACTTCCAACAACGACTGCTGGCGCATACAGGAGATGCACCGGAGAGCGGAAGCGCTCAGCTAGTTGCGTTGTGAGCACTGCCGGGCTTGAGTGTTGCTGGAGACCTGAGTTACCACCAATAAGCTGGACAATTTCGACACTCTTATGAATAAGATCGGGCAGTTGATCTACGAGAGCCTGAACTGTATTTCCTAAAGAAACACCCAGCACGTCGCCGTCTTTGAGTATTTCCAGGAGATACCGTCCAGCAGCATCACCTACGCGCCGTCGGATCTCACTGTCTTCAAGATCGTCATTGTCAACAACAATGGCGGCCCTGAGCCCATAACGATCTTCAATGGCCCTCTCTAACTCCGGATACCAATGCTCAGGTTCAAGGATTTTTACAACAACATAGCCATCTTCTTGAGCAATTCGTAACAGACGAGCAACTTGAAAACGATTGAGCCCCAGCCTGGTTGCGATGTCAGTTTGCGAGAGACCTTGACGATAAAACAAATGACAGACTTTCAACATGATACGCCGGTCAAATATCTCGTTGCTCATTTGAGCTCCTCTGCTCATATGTGATCCCTTGAATAAATTAACAATACACTCGCTTGCTTGATTTGTCAAGATCAGGATACATGCAGATATAAACATGCCTCTCTCCTCCACACGCCTTTGGTCTTACCGGTCAGGCCACTTGACAACAAAACTTTTTTTGCTTATTCTTCTATTACAGCCTTGTCACCTCATCTTCTCTCAAAGGTATAGCGTGTTTACGAGAATACAAACTATCCGGCGCTATCAGCAAGTCGCCAACCAAATTATTGTGCGCATTCGATCTGGAGAGCTTCCCATCGGATCACAGCTCCCACCAGAACGTGAACTGGCTATTCAGCTTGGCGTGAGCCGTCCTACCGTGCGTGAAGCCTTGATTGCTCTGGAACTACTTGGTGTTGTGGAAATTCGTATTGGTCAAGGCACTTATGTCCTGGGTGATGTCTACACATCGCTGGAAGACATTACCCGTTCAAGTGCCCTGGCCCCTTTTGATCTGCTTGAGGCTCGCACTATTATAGAGGTACATACAGTGACCCTGAGTGCAGAACGCTGGGCCAAGTCACCAGGCAATACAGAAGGATTGCATCGAGCATTCGCCATCTGCTCCCAAATGGAACAGATAGTCCAGGATGCCAAACAGATTGAGGAGTTTTACCGCCTCGGTCTAGAGTTCCATAAGGTGGTAGCTACCTATAGCGCCAACGAGGTGCTGGAGAATATTATCGGTCACCTGGTTGATGCCACCGATCATCCACTGTGGGAACTTATCAACCGTAAAATTTTGGAGGATCAGCGGGTACGGCAAAATCAGCTCAATGAGCATATGCATATTCTGCAGGCTATACAATCAGGTGATGTACAAGCATCTGCTCAGTCTATGCGTCACCATTTGACCCACCTTGCGGATTTAACCCTCTCCTGACTGTATTAACTGAGCAGCAAATAGGAGGTTGTACCTATGTTAGATCTTGCGATCCGTAATGGAACGCTTGTCTTGCCAGATTACATGGGACCGATGGATATTGGTATCCTCAACGGCTCCATTGTGGAATTGGCAAGTACGGGCCAGCTGCGTTCTGCACATCAAGAGATTGATGCAAGCACATTGCTCGTTTTACCTGGGCTCATCGATGCCCATGTCCACGTGAACCAGCCTTTGGGGGCCTTCACGACCCGCGATACATTTGCTGATGCTACCAGGGCGGCTGCGTTTGGTGGCACGACTATGATCGTGGATTTTGCAATCCCCGATCCAGGGGAGTCTTCCTTACAAAATTTCGAACGAAAATCTGCACAGGCGGCTGACGACGCCTTTGTGGATTACGGCTTTCATGGTTGTATCACCAATGCCGATGCCTACTCTCTTCAAGACATTCCCAAGCTCATTGAGCGTGGTGCGAGTAGTATCAAGGTATTCATGGTGTACAAAGATCGACTGATGCTCACCCATGGCGAGATCCGTGAGGTAATGCGCAAGGTTGCTTCTCATCACGGGGTCCTTTTTGTACATGCAGAAGATTCAGGCATCATCGACTATTTGATCGCGCAACAGCTTACCAGTGGGAATATGAGCGCACGCTTCCATCTCCTTACACGCCCCAATATTTCTGAATTGACTGCTATCTCGATGATAACAAATGTAGTGGAGGAGACGAATTGCCCAACCTATTTTGTGCATATGAGTTGTGCTGAAGCTCAGGAAGTCCTGCTCTCGGCGCGCAACCGTGCGCTCCCGATTCGTGCTGAGACCTGTCCTCACTATCTCGCACTCACCTCCCAGGTGTATGAGGGTCCACATCCCGAAAACTTCGTGTGCAGCCCACCTATCCGCTCAGAATATGATCAGACGGCCCTTTGGAAGATGATTCAAGCAGGACTGATTCAAACAGTGAACAGTGATCATTGTGGCTATGATACAGCTCAAAAACATCAGTTTTCTGATGATTTTACGAAAATCCCTAATGGTTTGCCGGGCGTGGAGACCCGTAATCTAGTTATGTTTTCAGCAGCTCTTACAAAGGGTTTCTTGTCCTTACAGGATGTTGTTGCCTTGACAGCGACGAATGTGGCAAAGATGCTTGGCATTTATCCTCATAAAGGGACGCTTGCAATCGGTTCTGACGCTGATATCGTCTTGTACGATCCGAATGATGACTGGACGCTTCACGCAACAGACCTGCATATGAATACTGACTACACTCCGTTTGAGGGTGTTCGTTTGCGCGGAAAACCACGTATGACGCTTGTAAGAGGTGAGGTAGTGATGCGAGATGGGCAAATCGTTACGAATGCTGGACATGGTCATTTTGTAAAAACGGCTGCCCACTGGTAAATTGATTCAGCTAAAGAGTGGAAAGTATTGCATTTAAATTTCTCAGCAGTTGTAGCACGTTTGTAACATCGCTCTTTACGTTTCTGAATGCCCTTATATATGGAAGGAAGTGCTATTTTGTCTCACTCTATGCAGACGCGACATCGTCACCTTGCCGAGGTGTTAGATGCCATCCCGTTTAACCGTGCCCATTCCACACTTATTTTTCTTATTGCTCTAGGTGCGATCTTTGATGCCGTTGAGCAATACAATATCGGCTATGCTGCCCCCATCCTTGTGAAGCTGTGGGGGATATCCAGTGCAGAAGTTGGCCTCTTAACAACATTCACCTTTGGAGGTATGGCGCTTGGTTCGTTGATTGCAGGTATTGTAGGTGATAAAGTTGGTCGACGCGTGACCTACATGTATAATCTGGCACTGTATACATTGGGTGCGCTCATCGGCGCATTTGCACCCAATATTGGTATCCTGCTACTGGGCAGATTAATTGTAGGTATTGGTCTCGGAGGCGAGTTGAACACCGGGCTCACTATTGTAAGCGAATTTGTGCCAACCAGGGAACGTGGCTCTTCAACCGCCATTGTGAATGTGGCAGCAGGTGGTTTAGGAATTTTTCTCTCTTCAGCTCTGGCCTTTGCAATCCTTGGACCGCTCTCTTCATTCTTTGGTGGCACGGATGTAGCGTGGCGCTGGTCACTTGGTATACTCGCCTTGCCTGCCCTATTATTGTGGGCATACCGGGTCTACATTCCAGAAACGCCCAGGTATCTCCTTTCACGTGGTCGCATCGACGAGCTAAATCAGGTTGTCAGCTTGCTTGCACAACGTACGCTCCGGAAGTCAACCTTGCGTCAGGTCGAGCCTTACTTTTCTCAGGAGAGCAGGGACGAAATAGCCGAAAAAGTGAATCTCAGTGAGATTTTTCATGGCAAGCTTCTCAGCCGCACTATTGGCTTGTGGATTATTTCGTGGATGACCTTTGGTGCGCAGGTTGCCATCACAGTTTTCCTCCCCACGGTTCTGGTTGCAGAAGGCTTTACAATTGTGAACAGCTTGTTCTACACGATGGTCATCAATATTGGAGGTTTGTTGGGTGCTATTTGTGCATCATTTCTTGCCGCGAAACTAGGCCGACGCCAGGTGTTAGGGTGGGGCGCCCTTGTTGCAGTAGGTGTGGCAGCGCTCTTTGCCGTAGCAAAATCAGCGAGTCTGATCCTTATCTTTGGGGCCTTGCTCCAGTTTATGTTCATCCTGCTCAATACTACCACCTGGCTTTATGCTCCTGAACTCTATCCAACCAGAATCCGTGCATTTGGAACGGGTGCATCAGTAGTTGTTGCACTGATTGGTGCCAGTCTCATGCCCTACGTGGGTGGCAGTATTTTCGGCTCCTGGCACACCTTTGGCCTACTCGGCATGATAGTCGTTATGTACGTCATTATGTTCCTGGCCGTCTGGACACTAGGCGTGGAGACCAAGGGCAAAAGCCTGGAGGAAGTGTCCGAAGGATCGCTGACACAGGAGGAACATAGCCTCTCAGGCAAAAGTGTTCCTGGTGAGATATAAACTAAGCAGAGAGTACTGGAGGAAAATTAGAGCAAACCAGGAGAGGAAGCAGGGCTGGTCAGTTCTCGTCAGAGGTACGAAGAGACAGGATATGTCAGATCTGATGCTCGCCTTGAGCAAGCAATCCATCAGGTCATATCCAGGATGACGCGCATCACGCCAGGTTCCACCAGACGAAGAGGAGCGCCCAAACTCTCGTCCCGTTCGCGCCGTACCGGATGCAGAGCTATCCATCGCTCGCCCTCATAGCGCCCCCATTCGGCTGAAACAACAGCTATCGGCTCGCCGGATGGCCGGGGCCGACGAAACTGTACACTGAAGTCCACCCCGATGAGTAAGAATTCGTTGGGACTTTGCTGGATTAGTAGCCCGCGCCCCGCACCCTCTGGCCGATGATACGATACCAGCAGGTCACAGCCCTGTGCTTCCCAGCCAGTTCTGCGCTCAGCTGGCTCCTGTACACACGTAAACAATCGCTCTATTCCCTGAGCCGAGACAATAGGCTCGATAGCGCGCGCAATGGCTACATAGGAGTCGCGCAGCCAGTATGCCTGGGGTCCCCATTCGCCGCCAACAGGGTCCACCAGCGGCGGTGCCAGTTCTATATCCGGCCAGCAGGCATCTATGGCCCACGGATCAAAGCCGAGCGCGCCGTACTGCCCAATGGCGTAAAAGACGTTGCGTTCTGCTCGTCCCTGCGGTGTCGTGCTATGCTCGGCAATATAGAGAGGATTGCCCTTCGCGCTATACGTCTGACAGAGCCGCTGGAAATCGCGATAGCCGGATGTATAGATATCGGGCGCTACCAGGTCTATATGTTGCAGATGTTTACGAAATAAATCGAGCATTTCAGGCACGGCACCACCTGAGAAATACTGACCGGGAATCCCGCCGACGGTTGGCGATAAGGCGACATTGACGTAGACGGGCAAGGGATAAATAGCTCTGGCCTCCGCTGCCAGGCGATCGATATAGCGTGCGATGGAAGCTGCGCTAAATGCTTCGGCTGCGTGTATCCCCCACTTCTGCTCCCATCCATCAGCAGCGAAGCGAGCAGTACAGGTTGGACAATAGCAACGATCAGATCCCAGAATGCCAGGCTCATTCTCAATCTGTACCATAATCACAGTGTAATCATTATCTATAGTGCGCAGATGCTCCATGAGCGCATTGAAGGCGGCGCAGTCACGCCGCCATGTCCTCTCCTCCGAAGGGCACAGGCTAACCAGGCGCTGTCCACTGCGATCCAGGGCGCGCGGATAGGTTGCGGGATCGTCACGAATGTACTCCGGGGCATAGAAGGTGCAGGCATTTTTCCACGTCGCGAACCAGAGCAGAATGACACGCAGGCCATTGGCCCGCGCCTGATGAATACGCTCGTCTACCATCCGAAAATTGTAGTCATTGGGAGTTGGTTCCACCTCTCGCCAGTAGAGAGGAAGTGCGGCGGTATTCGCTCCCAGAGCCGCAGCGTGTGGAAACAGCGGATTCATCTCTTCAGTACTAAAGCAACTATCGCAATCCCATTGCAATCCGAGGATGAGGAAAGGGTGTCCATCCACCAGCAGGCGAGGTTGCCCCTCCACGCGTACGATTTGCGGTATGCGCTCGGTCATCATTCGCTCTACTCCTATCAGTTACTCTTTGGCGGCGCCAAAGGTCACGCCAGTAATGAACTTATCCTGGAAGCGCAGGAAGATGAGCACCAGTGGCACCGTCGCCAGGACGCTGCCAGCCATGATCGTGCCATAGATCGGCACAAGTCCCATCACCGGGTCCGTTAGCGTAGGCAACGTCAGAGCCAGGGGTGCCACCGCTTGCGTGTTCGCCATGACCTGCGGCCAGAGGTAGCTATTCCACATCCCCAGAAAATGCAAGATGGCGAAGACCGACAGGATCGGCGTCGAGACGGGTGCCATAATCTTCCAGAAAATCTGCCACTCGTTGGCTCCATCCAGCCGCGCCGCCTCGATCAGCGAGTCAGGGATGGCAAGCATATACTGCCGAACCATAAACAGCCCGAAGACCGGAGCGATGAAAGGAACGATCTGTACCTGGTATGTATCAACCCAGTTGATCTGCGCGAACATGAGATAGAGCGGAGGCAGCGTAATTTCGCCAGGTACCATCAGCGTTGCTAGCAGCACCAAAAAGATCACATTGCGGCCAGGAAAGCGCAGCTTGGTAAAGGCGTAGCCAGCGATGCCGACGACAAAGACAGCTATGGCTGTGGTGACAACCGCTATAAAGATCGAGTTGGCAAAGTTTAACAACTGCCCAAAGTTAATAAGCTGAACATAGCTAGCCAGCGTCCAGGGCTGGGGCAGTCCTGCTGGATTGAGCAGCACGTCATTGTCGCTCTTGAACGAGTTGATAATCATGAGTGTCAGGGGATAGAGCGAGGTGAATGCAACGATCACCAGCACCAGATATGCCAGCACCAGGCTTACCCGGCGCATGATGGATGGAGCCTCACGTCTGCTTGTGCGGTGTGGAGCTAATAACACTGCCATCGTTGGGCCTCCTTTCTTCTCGGTCATATTCTCTTCCAGAAAGCAACGAACGTATGCATAACCTGCTCACTCTCCTCCACCTGTGGCCCGGAAAATGCCAAACAGAATGCCAGTAATCGCAATGGTGATGATGAAGAGCAGCCAGCCCACCGCCGCGCTCTGGCCAAAACTACCACCCTGGAGGTTCGAAACTAGCAAATTCAGCAACGGCGCAACCTCAGGATCGGCTAGACTGGCCCGCGATACCAGCACATTCGGTTGTGTGTAGAGCCGCATCGATCCAATTGCATCAATGGCGAACGCAAAGAGAAAGATGTTACGCATCAGCGGTATGATGACGTAGCGCAGACGCTGCCAGACCAAGGCCCCATCGACAATCGCGGCTTCCTCAAGCGACGGATCGATGGAGGTAAGACCCGCCAGGAAGACGACGAACCAGAAGCCGAGGCCCTGCCAGATCAGCATGAGTACTACAACCCACCTGGTGATCGCGTAATTCTCCATCCATTGAATATGGGTATGAAAGACCTGGTTCACAACGCCATATTGCGTGCTGAAGAGTGTCTGGAAGACGAGCGAGACTGCGACAATGGTCATGACTTGAGGCAAGAAGATTACCGGCTTCCAGAAGCGTTGCCCTTTGATGAGCCCGGAGCGGACCAGGAACGCCAGCAGGAAGGCAATTGGGATCAGAGGAATGGCATGGGCCAGCCAATAAAAGAGGGTATTCCATAGCTCTGTCCAGAATACATGATATTGCAGGATCGAAATGTAATTATGAAGACCTACTGGAGTAGCCGTCCCGAAACCGGCGTAACGGTCGAAGCTCAGGACGAACGAGTAGATGTAAGGCCCGATACTAAAAACCAGGAAGAGTAGACAGAACGGGGCAATGAAGAGATACGCCCACAATGCCTGTCTGCGCACCATATGACTGCTAGGTCGGGGGCGTTGTGCTCCTCTGGTTCGCTGGCCCTTAGCGACTACTAATGGCGACTTTACCTGTCTTCCGTGCTGCGAGTCGGCTGCTATATTGACAACACGCTCGTTCATGAGAGATCATCCTCTCCTTTACGAGATGCATCTTGCACTTGTGCAGGTGCCAGCAATGCAAGATGCATCATAGCCGTTCAATGTTGATAGGGATTGCCAATCTGTGTCTGCATATCGTGCTGCGCTCCCGCAAGCCCCGCGTTCACGTCCGCTTTGCCCTGCACCACTTTGTTTGCCCACTGCTCAAAGATGGTAAACTCTTTGGTTGCAGCCGGATCGTAACTGAATGCTTTCACGAGATCGTAGCTGGCAAATAGTGTAGGATAATAGCTCTTGCCAAAGAAGTTTTGCGGCAGTGCCAACCAGTCAGTGTTATTCATCGATGCAGGCTGCTTACTAGTGTTGATGGAGTCGAGTACACTTGGCTGCACGCTCTTGAGCAGGGATGGGTTGCCGGTCGCATTATAGGAAGCCAGCGACCCTTGCTTATCCAGCATAAGCTTGTTAAGATACTCTATCGCCAGGTCTTTATTCGGTGATCCTGTGGGCACCACCCAGACTGAGCCACCCGCATCCGAGCCATATTTCTCGTCTGCGCTGGAGAAGAGTTGCGGCCAGGTCTTCACCTGCCATTTGCCAGCCTGCGCAGCCGTAGCGTATCCGGGGAGGAAATCCTGCATCCAGGAGGCGATGAGAAAGCCGCAGATCGAGCCATTTTTGATCGCTGCAGGCCAATCAGCCGTAAAATCGTCAATCGGATAAGCTATCCCTGAATCATGGATCTGCTTCAGGAAGGTATAGGTCTGGGCGAAGGCAGGGTTCGTGGTGAGCTGGTAATTACCCGACTTGTCAGCGAAGCTCAAATTGGGGAAGGCCGACATGATCTCGCCATACCAGTAACCAACCGGTTGCTGACCCAGATTAAGGATATACTGTTTGGGGAACTTCGCATGAAACTGGTGGCCCGCAGCGATAAAATCATCCGTGGTGATGATTTTGTTCACATCAATGCCCGCCTGCTCAAAGAGATCCGCCCGATAGTAGAAAAGCTTGCTTTTCAATTGCCAGGGCACTGTTACATAGACCCCATTATAGGTACTAATTTGCTGCGCCCCAGCATACAGGTCGTCTTTAACAGGATTGATGATTTTACTGAGATCTTCCAGCACGCCCACTCCTGCGAACTGGGGAACCTCGGTGTAGTTCAGCATCATGAAGTCTGGAATATTCTTGTGCGCGGCCAGGGCCAGGCTGAACTGTTGCGCAACTCCGGAGTCGCCATTGGCTATCGTGGTGATATTCAACTTCACGTTCTTAAAAGTGCTTGGATAGGCGGCGGCTACCGCATTGAAGGCTTTCTGTTGCAGGGTTGCCCCAGCCCAGATCCAGACATTGAGTGTGCCTCCATTGGAACTGCCTGAGCTGCCCGTCGAGCCAGATCCGCCACAGGCGGCGAGCGCCAGGGTGGCAGCGCTGGCGGCACCATACTTCAGAGCATCGCGACGGCTGATTTTTGTATCCAGGTCCATGTTTTCACCTCGTTGTAGTTCTTCTGCCGGTCCACTGCTGATAGACGCTTACATGGCAGAAAATAATCGTTGAATAACAATGAATTATGTTGTGGACCCCGCGCGCCGCTCCCACCCTGGCTGGAAGAGGCGCAGAAAATTACGCTCGGCGTAAGGATACTTCGCCATTTCAGTCTCGTTTAACGTGACGCCAAATCCGGGACCCTGGGGTGCCTCGATATAGCCATCGACGATGCGCACCGTCCCACTCATGATCTCACGGCTCCAAGGAACCAGAAAATCGTCGAAGCATTCCTGGATCAGCAGATTCGGCAGCACAAGCCCAATATGGCTGTTCACGATGGTAGTAAAAGGACTCTGTGCGTTGTGCGGCGCGACAAAGGCTTCGTATGCCTCGGCCAGCGCTGCGATTCTAGTCAGTCCCATGACCCCACCACATCGCAAAATTTCCGGCTGAATGACATCGATCACACACGTGTTGAGCAGACGCGCGAAATCGCCTTTGCTGGCGGAGCGTTCACCGGCGACGACACGCACAGGGATGGCACGGGCAACCTCAGCCAGCGCTTCGATCTCACTTGACATTACTGGCGTCTCGAACCAGAACGGCTTGAAATTGGCTAACGCGTGACCGATCTCAATAGCTGTCGAGACGGAGAAGCGGTCATGAGCTTCAATGAGCAGATCAACGCTCTCACCAACAGCCGAACGTACAGCGCCCACAATATTTAATGAGAGACGCATTTCGTCACTACTGATGAAGCGATAAGCATCCCCAAAGGGATCGAACTTGAGCGCCGTATAGCCCATCGCGACGACTTCACGCGCTCGTTCAGCAAAAAACTGTGGATCGCGGGGCCCCTGATACCAACCGTTGGCGTAGGCGCGAATGCGTGGACGGGTCTGACCACCGAGCAGCCGCCAGACGGGCACATTCAGCGTTTTGCCGAGAATGTCCCAGCAAGCCATCTCAATTCCAGCCATCGCGGCATTTTGGTCAAGATACAATCCTTTGTAGAGTCGCTCCCAGAGCGCAACCACATTGCGTGGGTCCTGACCGATATAGAGTGGCCGCAGCTCATGGACCGCGGCTTCATTGGGTTTCGTGCTCAGGCCACCGGTAGCCTCACCAACCCCGGTAATGCCCTCGTCGGTGAAGAGTTGCACAAAAACCCAATTTTTCCACGGATTGCCAACGATAGTCGTCCGTGCATCGATAATTTTCATGTGAGCCAATCCCTCCCACTGGACGATGATAGATATATGTGGGTCGTAGTCCATGCAACGTGACATAACAAGCTGCCAATCAAACAGGTGCTGCCAGGCGGAACAGGTCGCGCATCTCTTCAAAGATCGCGCTCAGTTCCAGGTGATCCAGAGTATCGAGCGGGTTGCCAGCCTCGCTGCGCAAGTAATCACAGGCGATAATGCCCCGACGCTTGAGCACCGCCTTGTAAACGCCAGGCAGCAACGCCTCGTAGTTCAGGAGCGGCAGCAGACGGCAATGCAGACGGCGTGCCTCTTGTTCGTCGCCGCCATCAAGTACCTCCCAGATGTGCACATGAATATCCGTGGCCTCGCAGGCTGGCATGATGCCGCAGGAGCCACGTCGGTACTCGTCTAGCAGATAGCGGCCCGCGACGCCTCCCATCACGCCTTTGAGCTTTGGGCCAGAGAGGGCGATCTCGGCCTGGATAGCATGACCGGCGGGAAAGGTTTCCTCTTTGATCCAATCGACGTGTTCCAATTCACGTACAAGCTGTGCAACAAACTCAGGAGCCATGCGCGTACCAGCAGGCGCGTCATGGTTCTGCACAAAAATCGGAATGCTGATGGCCTCGGAGAGCGCGCGGAAATAGTCGAAAATCACCGCCTGCGAGGCTGTGCGCGCATGAGGAGGCAGCGCAATCACGGCATCAGCACCAATGTGCTCAGCGTGGCGAGCGAGAGCTACAGCGATCGGTGCTGCTGCTCCTGTCACACCAATCACCGTTGGCACACGGCCAGCAACCTCCTGCACAATGACCTGGGCCACCATTTTCCGCTCCTCGTCGGAAAGCGTCCAGAACTCTGAGGCATTGACCGGAGCAACGATGCCATGCGCTCCGGCCTCAAGACAGAACACGATCTCACGCCGCAAGCTATCCAGATCAAGCGCTCCGGTCTCGGTAAAAGGTGTGCAGGGGATGGTGAAAACTCCCCGCCATGACTGCGACATACCGTAAAAACCCTCCTCAGCTATAGAGATGTGCAAAGATGCTCATACATACAAGAGAACATCGGATGGATTATGAGCCTATGCTCATACTATCCGGCTCATGGTGATACCAGCGTGCGACCTCAGCATTATGCGGCATTGCCAGCATTTCCTCGATCAAGCGAGCAGCCTGCTCTGGAGACCTGGTATGGTGATACTCCAGAATAATGCTGCACAGCAATTGGTAGTCACGACGCAGGTAAGCAGACAACGTCTGTTCCATCAACATCCAGCGCGGCAACATTACCTGCATCATCAGGGTTTCGGGCAGATTGCCAACCTGGAGCAACTGGATGCCCTTCCCGCTTATCACGGCCTGCCCCTCCACCACCACATCATCGGGTATGCCCCGGATCGCTCCATTGTTGGGCACATTTACCTGTAAAATACGTTCAACATCGTTGGTCAGCGAATCGATCAATGGCAGTTGCAGTTCACCGCTATGTTTGAGCTGTAAAGCCTCACTGATGGGTGTCTGCTCATTGCGAACAGCATGAGCAATGCTCTCCAGGTTGTACTGCAACTTGTCCAGGTATTGGTGCCAGCCGATCTCCGAATCGAAGCCGCCTAGTGGACCAAACCAGTACTTCTTAGTCGCAAGATCAGTATGATACCACCAGGTTGTGAAGGCCCGTGATGTATCACCTAGCGGCATCAATCCTACGCGCCTGTACTGATCGATGGCAGAACGGGACATATCGGTGTCACCAAAACTCGGTTGATACGTTGCCCAGTACTCTTCAGCCTTGTTAGCGATCCATTCGTCCAGCAATGGATAGGCGTTCTCTCCACGAGAGCGGAAGTGGGTCAGATAGATCACATGGTTAAAGCCGGGAGCCTGCCATGTGACCTCCGCCGGATCAATGCCCAGTACACGACAGATCTTGACGTAGCCATAAAAGCCGTGACAGAGACCTACAACTTTTACATTGGTTTCGCGGGTCATGAGTGTACAGCCCTCAAAGACCGGATTGCTGGACTGAATCAGCCAGGCGTTCGGGCAGACGCGCTCCATGTCGCGTACGACAGAGAGCATCATGCTTAACTGGCGCTGCATAGGAATTTCGCGCACGCCACGGTAATAGCCATGCATGTCCGAGAGGTGCCGCTCGGCCTCCTCTGCATAATGCCCACCGACAAGCGCCGTGTTAATCACAAAGTTCGCATCGGTGAGCGCTGCCCTGCGTTCCATACTGTGTTCAAAGTGCAGGTCTACCCCCAGCTCATTCACGTAACGTTGTGCGAGACGATAAACGAGATCAAGACGTTCGGCATCAACGTCCATAAAACAAACGGTGCTACCATGCAGACTCTCAGTGAGAATCAAATCGCGTACCAACCCCAGCGAGAACTGCGCGCTACCAGCACCAATGACGCCGATCTTCACGGCACTAGGCATTCTACCTCCTTAGCATCTTACTTTTTAGCTATTCAGTTTATCTTTCTGCAATTATTCTAACCAATATGATGATGCTATGTCAATATATGCAAGCCACTTGCATATATTGAAAGTTATGAGGTAAAATAGAGAAGAGAATATGAGAAATATCTTTATCCAACAAGTTAAGGTGAGAACCAGTATTGGAAAATCATTTCTCATACGTTATAATCAATTACGCATAGATGCGATTTGCCAGGAGTTTAGAGGAGATATTCATGGTAACAGTGCAACCTTCTAAGGCCCATAAAACAAAAAATCAGACCATCCAGCGAGCCGCGCCTATCCTCACCTGCTTTCCCCCTGAGAAACCCCACTGGACGCTTGCCGCGCTGGCAGCGCGGCTGGACATGACTCCCAGCACCACCTATCGCTACGTGGCCGCTCTGCAAGAGGCACGCCTACTCGAACGTGATGGGCAGCGTGGAGGCTACCGTCTCGGTCTAGGTGTGGTGGAACTGGCGTATGTAGTGCTCAATCAGATGGAGGTGCGTAAACAGGCCCTTGACGAAATGGATATCTTGCGCGATGAATTTGATCTGCTCGTCAACCTTGCCATGCTCGTCGATGGAGATGTGCTCCACATTGCGCACTCGGTACCGAAAGACTGGCCGCGCTGGCATACCACGGTAGGACGGCGCGCTGTGGCGCACTGTACAGCGCTTGGCAAGTTGCTGCTTGCTCATTGCCCCTGGCCCGAAGTGCAACAGAGTATCGAGCGCTATGGCTGGCGTCCCTACACGCCGGATTCGATCCAGGATTTTCCGAGACTTCAAGCTGAACTCACGGCAATACTTGAGCAAGGCTACAGCATCGACAATGAGGAGCGCAGTCCGGACACGGTCTGCATGGCTGCACCGATCCGCGATTATTCAGGCACGGTTATTGCAGCCCTCAGCGTAACCGGCAAATCGGAGAAGCTAACGCCTGAATATCGCACTCAGGTGCTGCCGCACGTGCGCGAGGCGGCCAATCGCATCTCCTTCCGCCTCGGTTACTCTAATAGCCCGGCCTATCTCTAATCGCCCAGACGGCTTTTTCCTTTTAACATAGTGTTCTGAATAGGAGATACCTTGACAGCGAAAAAAGTGATTCTTATCACAGGGGCTATGGGAAATGTTGGCACGATGCTGTACCCCTCCTTGCAACCTGACTATCGCGTGCGTTTGCACTATCGCCGACAGCCACCCTCTACGCTGGCACCTGGAGAAGAAAGTGTGCGCGGGGATATCGAAAACTTTGCTGACGTCATGCACATGGTCATAGGCATCGATGCTATCGTACACCTGGCTGCTGAAAGCAGTGCGCATGCGACATGGGAGGCAGTACGCGGCCCAAACATTGACGGCCTTTACAACGTCTTTGAAGCTGCACGCCTCACCGGTGTGCCTAAGATCGTTTTTGCCAGTACAAATCACGTTATGGGTATGTATGATCGTGATCAGGCGTGGCCCATCAATCCTGAGCAGCCGATACGACCTGATGGTTACTATGGCGTGAGCAAGGCATTCGGTGAGGCGCTTGCCCGCTACTATGTCGACGCCTTCGGACTATCGATCATTTGTCTGCGCATCGGCTGGGCGCTTGAACGCCCCCATAACGAAACAGCGCTCAGAATGTGGCTCAGCCCGCACGATTTGGGCCAGCTCGTGCGTCTCAGCCTGGAAACGCCACGGCACTTCGGTCTCTATTATGGTGTCTCCAATAACACACGGCGCACATGGGATATCGAGAATGCGCAGCGTGAACTGGGCTATAATCCCGTCGATGACTCCGAAGTCTTCGCTGCCGGGCTCCTCTAACCGTTCACTCATCTGACAAAGGCAGGCTCCATTGATCATCAACCACATTTTCAGGTGAACGAGGGCTTGAACCCAGCGCTATCGAGACCAGAGCAAGACGATGCACCAGAGGCGTATTGCCTCACGAGAAACCTTATCCGTGGGGAAGATTCGTGTACGGGTTCCCCTCGAATGTTTTTGTCTAGTACACGAAGACGAAAATGACCTTGACCCACTTTCATGGAGAAGTGGAAGGCTCAATCACTCTGTGTGCGCTGTTGTCGATCTTCTCTCAGTACGCTATGCATTGGTGCCCCATACCGTGACCAGTTCCCACCGAGCGGTAAAGGTGGGATCACGCATCTCTTCCAGAGCACGTTGATAGATCTGATCATAGTCCGTTGGAACGCGAGACCATTTGTGGAGAAAGGGGACCATCGTTTTAAATCCGAGCCTGGTATCTTCGATGAAGCTATCCAACTCTTGGGATGTGGCCGAATAGATCATCAGCGTCGATCGCGTCTGGACAGCATGCAGCCCGTGCTGATGCAGCAGGGCAGCCAGGTGACTGGTGACGCCTTGCCGTCCTTCGACGAACAAGTGTCCGGCGTGCCAGGAGGCATCACGGGCCAGGGCGTAGAGTCGCGTGAGGGCTGGACTCGTAGTTTCGCCAAAGATATCGCCCTCGGTAAGACGCACAATCCCACCACTTCGGCACACCCGCTGATACTCTTGCAGCAGACCCGGCCAATCCCAGGTGCGTAAATAACTGAGACCCAAGCGTTGATTGACCAGATCGAAAGAAGAACGGGGAAATTCAAGCATGCGCAGCGCATCCATCACATGAAACTCGACCCGATCACTGACTCCGTGCTCGTTGGCGAGTTCGCGGGCAACCTCGACCATGCGAATGCTCACATCCGCCCCAACCAACCTCTTCATGGTTGGGTACGTTTTGGCCGCTTCAATGAGCCAGTATCCAGTGCCGCAGCCCACATCTAGGACGCGATGAAAGCTCGTCGGGTCGTCCTGCTCTGGGAGCACCCCCCCCATCATCCTGGTGAGCATGTGATCCTGAAGGGTGACACGCTCACGCTCTGGAATGCTGCTACGATCCTGCACAAAATACGTGCTGGGATGTTCTCGACGTGGGAAGTCCGATGTCGCCATTGTGGCCCCTCCTTGTCCTTCTGATTCTGCCACTGATCGAAACGCAGAGTTTCACCTCTCGGGAAGACGCGCGTTGCCGCGCAGAGCGCGAGAAGCGATTCCCGCGTGCTCAAGCCACGTTCACTTCCTTCTGCAAAGGTATCATATCCATTCTTTTTCGTCAACTATCACATTCCTCGCATCTCTCGGTTGTGTTGCGAGAAATAAACTGACCCGTTATAGTGAGCGGAAAAGAGCAAAAGAGGATCAGTTATGGCAGGGCAGCGTCCCTTCACATGGCGTCACTTTTAACCTGAGAGCATTCTCCTGTGTGGTAGCACAGATGGGGAGCACTCCTTTACCATTTACCCATCCCTTCCATCCTCTCTGCGGCCACAGCTTTCTCCTGCTCTCGCAGAGCTGCGCCTGGGGAGAGGAACGCGTCTTCCCTGCGTGGTTTTTCGGGAAGCAAGGCGAACAGTGTGGATTTCAAAGCGAGCTGGGCGGATGGCGAGCTATACGAACGTGATGGAGCAGGAAGCGAAATGAGAGGCGATAGCTATCCAATCAGGCCCATACATTCTTTTGCACTCAAATGCCAACTACCTAAGTGAATACGTACCCTTGACAATCGAAACGTTTCACAGTATAGTTGTTAACATATTATCGAAACGTTTCGTGTGATAAGAGGAGCCTATGGTGGTGACGATCAAAGACGTGGCACGTAGAGCAGGGGTAGCGGTGAGTACGGTCTCGTATGTGCTCTCGGGCAATAGACCGATTGGCGAAGCGACACGTATCAAGGTCCTGGATGCGGTAGCTAGATTAGGTTATCGGCCCAATCGACTGGCTCAGGGGCTGGTAAGTAAGAATAGTTGCTCAATTGGCTTGCTCGTTCCCGACCTGGCGAATCCGTTTTTTAGTAGTATCGCTGAAGCGATGGAGATTGCGGCACACGAGCGTGGCTATAGTGTCATTCTCTGCAATACCAATCTTGATCCTGTACGCGAGGCCGATTACCTGTCTATATTGCTGAGTCGTCAGGTGGATGGTTTGCTCTATTTTCCAGGTACACAGGTGGCTAATCGGGCATTGCAAGATGTCGAGGAGGTAGGAGTTCCGGTCATCATCATGGACGAGCGTATAGATGCTTTGTACGGAGTCTTTGTGGATAACTTTGATGGCGGCCGCCAGATAGGTGAGTTGTTAGGCGGACTGGGGCACCGATCCATTCTCTTTATCGGAGGATTTGAGGGACTACCAACTGTCACAGATCGCCTGAACGGACTAAAAGCTGGCCTGGCCGCGTCAGGAGTAGAGATAGACGCTCTCCACGTGCGTTTCGGAGAATATCGGGCCACATGCGGATACAGGACTATCCACACCTGTATCCAGGAGGGTATCTTTGCGCCGGGAGCGCCTGGTTGCCCTACCGCCGTGGTCGCGGGCAATGATATGATTGCCCTTGGTGCCTTAAGGGCTCTGCGTGAGCATGGCTTATGCGTGCCAGGCGACTGTTCGCTGGTTGGCTTCGACGGTGTGGAACTTACGACGCTCATTACACCATCGCTCACGACTGTGCAGCAGCCATCCGCAAAAATTGCCCAGTCAGCTATTCAACTACTGCTTGCTCGTATTGAGGAGCAGGATAACCCAGAAAAAAATGTGAGCAACAAAGAAAAATCACATATTATCTTGCCAGTAACGCTCGTCTTGCGCGAGTCGGTTGCTGTACCACCTACAGCAGGATAATTCTTTGTTGTACCTTGTGTTCTAATGACAGGACGAGCTGATGAGCGTTTAGGCTGTTTTTCATATGACAGGAGTACAGAAACGGAGGTTGAAGATACTAGTAAAGTGTCTGTCCCGCTGCTTGACGAGCAGCAATGTAGGATACCCAACAATGTAGTTTGGGTGGAATTTTTCACTGTGCAGCGACTGAGTACCACACGTTTCATGTAGTGCTTTGCCAAGTTAGATTGGAGGATCCCATGTCCACTATAAATGAATCTTCCTCATCGAACTCTACGCCTCTCTTTGTGCGTAATGCGACCGGGCTCGTACGTGAATTATCGCCATTCGATGCCTTCAACCTGGTCTTTTCGGCAGTGCTTATTCCAGTCGGAATTACTCAGCTCTTCTCTTTTGCACCGACATTCTGGCCGGGAGCGAACATTCTGGTATCGATTCTGCTCGCTATTCCTCTCGTATTTTGTTTCGGCATAGTCTATCTCTATTTCACCGTGGCTATGCCGCGCTCTGGAGGAGATTATGTCTGGGTGAGCCGCATTTTGGGGCCAGGAGCTGGCTTCCTCACAAATCTCGCGCTCACCTTTGTCTTTACAACGTGGATTTCTTTCAACTTTACGACGATGATGACGCTATTGCTGCCAAGCCTGGGCTTTGTGGCTGGCTTCTCGTGGGTTCCCGATGCTTTGACGCAGTTTCTGATTGCAACTGTGCTCACCATTGCCTTTGCAGCCTTGATGGTCCTGGGAGCAAGGCGCGTGGCGCGATATATGGCAGTTTGTTTTGCTGTTGTATGGCTGGGCATGCTGATCTGGATCATTGGACTGGCAGTCACCGGGCATGCCGCGTTCATCGCGAATTTCAATGCGCATAGCAGCATTACATTGAACGATGCCATTAGCAAGGCCAGGGTGGCTGGCTACGCACCAGGGGCATCGCTTGACTGGGCGGGCACGATATTCGCCGTCATCTATGTGTTCCAGGCTTTTACGGGCTTTCAATGGACTGGCTACTTTGCGGGCGAAATCAAGAATGTGCGCCGCACAGCTACGTTCTCGATTCTTGGCGCGCTGATCATCACGGCGGTGCTGTTCGTTATCGTGACTCTGCTGCTGTATAACACTTATGGCTTCAAAGAATTGGGCTCTCTTGTCTTCCTCGGCTTCAACGGTGGCAAATCACCCCTGGCTTTTGCGCCGTACTTGCCTTCGCTTGTAAAGTTCCTGTCGATTCCTAGCTTTTTACAGATCTTCGTTGTCTTCTGTTTTGTCTTCTCGGTGCTCTGGTGGACCCCCACAGGTTTTATGATTGCGACCCGCAATCTTTTTGCCTGGTCCTTTGATCGCATCGCTCCAATGGGAGTCGCTGAGGTCAACGAGAACCTGCATACGCCAGTTAGAGCGATTGTCATTGTAGCTGTGTGGGTTGAAATACTGAACTACATGAATATCTATCAGGGGCTGAGCGCTCTGCTCCTCAATGTCATTGCTGTGATGGCATTAGCCTTTGTAGTCGTGGCGATCGCGGCCATCGTTATGCCATACACACGGAAGAATCTCTTTGAAGGAGCGCCATCGATGGTGCAGGTGAAGCTGGCAGGCATCCCTGTGCTGACAATTGTAGGCGTTGTCATGCTGCTCAGCTGGATCTTCGTTCTGTATGTTGCCTTTTCGACGACGGCCTTTGGACAGATATCGCCGTTCTCAATGATAGAAGCCTTCGCGGTACCCATCATCGGCGCGGTCTATTATATGGGCGTACGTATTGTGCGTCGGCGGCAAGGTATTCAACTAAATGCAGCGTTTCTGGAGATTCCACCTGAATAATAGTGTATAGTAACGCTACAGGTAGATAACTTATGACAAGGAGACAGCGTATGCCTGAACAACCATCTGTGCTAGAAACGCTCTTTGGGCGTAGTAAGCCGGTTATTGCTATGATGCATTTACCACCGTTGCCTGGACGTCCACTTCATAATCAGGCAGGTGGTGTAGGCGCGATTGTTGATTCTTTGAAGCGTGATCTGGATGCTGTACAGGAGAGTGGCATCGATGGACTCCTCTTCTGCAATGAAGGCGACCGCCCCTACTCACTACATATAGATCCGGCCGCGATGACAGCGATGGCGGCTGCTATTGGAGAATTGCGCCCGCATATTCAACTGCCCTATGGTGTGGATATGCTGTGGGACCCGTTGGCTGCACTGGCTGTTGCTCAGGCTGTACGCGCGAGCTTTGTGCGCGAGGTTTTCACGGGGGTCTATGATAGCGATATGGGACTGTGGGAGCCAAGTGCCGCGGCTGTATTTGACTATCGACAGAAGATTGGGGCAGGAAATGTACGACTCTTTTTCAATATAGAGCCAGAGTTTGCTCAGCCGCTCAGTCCACGTCCAATCGGTGAGTTAGCGCATAGCGTCGTTGTCTCGTCGTTAGCTGACGTAATCCTCATTTCAGGCAAGATGGCCGGTGCCGAGGCAGATCTTACCCATATCAGCGCGGCCAAAGAAGGGCTCAAGAACAGCGCGCCGTCTGTC
The DNA here is from genome assembly GCA_964247965.1 of uncultured Dictyobacter sp. Lineage (GTDB taxonomy): Bacteria > Chloroflexota > Ktedonobacteria > Ktedonobacterales > Ktedonobacteraceae > Dictyobacter. The sequence goes on from CAXTXB010000010.1 coordinate 32,377, forward strand.
CCGGTCCTGGCGAACACAGGCGTAAAGATAGAGACTGTGCGCAAGACGCTGGCGATTGCTGATGGCGTCATCGTCGGCACGGGACTGAAACGCGATGGGTATACCTGGAATCCTGTCGATAGAGAGCGTGTACGGCGCTTTATGGAAGAGGTGCGTATAGCACGTGAGCAACGTGAGGCATAATATGACTGCTCACTGCGTTCTAGGCATTGACGTTGGTACAACTGCTCTGAAAGCCGTGATGTTGCATAGCGAACGAGGGATCATCGCGTATGCGCAAAGGCCTCACACATTGCGTTCTCCTTATCCTGGCTGGGCTGAGGAGGACGCCGCGCACTGGTGGCTGACAACACAGGAGGCTATCCGGGAGTTATTGCAGAGTACGGCGGCGGAAGAGATTGCCGCTGTGGGCGTTTCGGGAATGGTACCAGCTATGGTCTTGCTTGACTCAGCTGGGCAGCCCTTGCGACCAGCATTCAGCAGAACGATGCTCGCACGAATGTTGAGGTTGCAGGGTTGCATGCAGCCGTGGATGCACAGGAGTTTTTCACCATTACCGGTAGTTCTGTCAACCAGCAAAATGTCGATCCGCGCTGGCGCTGGCTCAAACGTCACGAGCCGGAGGTCATCGCTAGGACAGCGCATCTGTGTGGCTCTTATGACTTCATTGTGCTGCGTCTCACCGGCCAGTACTCCTTAGAGGAAAACTGGGCCGCCGAAAGCGCGCTCTATGATATACGCCACCATCGCTGGCACACGCCGTACCTGGAGCACGCGGGCATCGATCCAGCGATCCTGCCACCCATTCATCAACCAACAGAGGTCGTAGGAACGGTGAGCAGAGAGGCTGCGGCGCTGACCGGGCTGAACGTGGGTACGCCCGTTGTGGCAGGGAGCGCTGATCACGTTGCTGCCGCACTGGCCGCCGGATTGACCCAGAATGGCGATGTCCTGCTCAAGTTCGGCGGTGCGGGCGATATTCTCTATTGCGCCGACCACACCGAACCCGATCCGCATTTCTACTTCGACTACCACGATATTCCAGGCCTGACCTTGATCAATGGCTGTATGGCGGCCAGCGGCTCGCTCGTCAAATGGTTCGCGCATGAATTGGCGGGAGATGCCTCTCTGGCGGAACTGGATC
>CAXTXB010000010.1:33530-34970 GCA_964247965.1 uncultured Dictyobacter sp.
GGGCGCGGGCGGAATCGTGACTCTGCCCTACTTTCTGGGCGAGAAGACGCCTCTATTTGACCCGAATGCTCGCGGCGTCTTTGCTGGCGTGATGTTGCACCATACACGGGCTCATCTCTATCGGTCGGTGCTAGAAGCTGTCTGCTATGGCTTTGCCCATCATCTGGCGCTGCTCGCAGAGGCCAAAAGACCCATACGGCGCATCTATGCAGCTGATGGGGGGAGTCGTAGCAAGCTATGGATGCAGATAGCCGCCGCCGTGGTTGATCAACCTGTAGAAGTGGTGGCGGGCGACGCGGCTTCCGCGTTGGGTGTGGCCTTCGTGGCCGCTATGGGTATTGGTCTCTGTAGCAGTTGGAATGAGATTGCACGCTTTCTACCTGCTGGGCAGACCTACCTGCCAGAAGAAGCCAGTGCTGAGCGCTATCGAAAGAGCAAGGCGCTCTATCGTGATCTCTATCTGCGTCTACAACCCTTGCTGGCAGAACTGCGGCAGGTAGATGGCAGTGCGACCAATGAGCAGAAATAGAGAGAGAAACAAGAGGAAATAGATGTTACTAGAAGGCTTGCGTGGCTTTATTACGGGGGCAGGTGCGGGTATTGGCCGGGCTATCGCGCTCGAAATCGTGCGCGAAGGTGCAGATCTCTATCTGACTGATCTGAATCTTGAGTCGGTACAGCACGTTGCGAGTGAGGCCCAGAATGCGAGACCTGGAGCACGCGTCTGGACAGGGCAACTGGATGTGCGCGATGCGGCCAGTGTAAGTGCCCAGGTGGCGGAGGCCATCGATCACCTGGGAGGCCTGGATATAGCAGTGAACAACGCGGGCGTCTCATCGATGAAACCCGTTGTAGATCTCAGCGAAGCGGACTGGGATTTCAACATGGACATAAATGCTAAGGGTACCTTTCTCTGTTGCCAGGCTGAAGTGCGCGAACTGTTGCGTCAGGGAAGCGGGGGCAGCATCGTCAATACGGCGTCGATGGCAGGCAAGAAAGCCGCACCATTTCTCGCGCACTATTCGGCTTCCAAGTTTGCCGTCATCGGCTTTACTCAGGCGTTGGCGCTCGAAACGGCCGCCAATGGCATTCGCGTGAATTCCGTTTGCCCTGGCTATGTCCGTACATCGATGCAAGAGCGCGAGCTCGTGTGGGAAGCCAACCTACGCGGCATCACAGTAGAGGATGTTAAGGCGGACTATGTGCGAGCGATTCCGTTAGGAAGGTTAGAGGAGCCAGAAGACGTGGCGCGTGTAGTAGTCTTCTTGCTCAGTGATCGTGCGGCCTATATGACGGGGCAGGCTATCAACGTCACCGGTGGCTCGATCATGTTCTAGTTTCCCTGGCAAGTGCGCTGAGCAGGCTATACAAGCAACTTTTGAGCGAAAGGAGACTCTGTGTGAGCAACCGAACAACTATTTTTTTCGCTACAGATATTCA
>CAXTXB010000011.1:0-31578 GCA_964247965.1 uncultured Dictyobacter sp.
ACCAAAAAAAAAAAACACAAAAAAAAAAAAACCCCCCCCCAAACGGTATCAAATTCGGCATGAATCATTGTTTTGTTATAGGTTTACTTTGTACATCTTTAACAATTGAGGCAATATTTGTACCTTTTTAACCGCTTAATATCGTATACTATAACCAGAAAATGATGACTCGTCTTTGTAGTGCCTCAATGATGAGGATAAACAAGGAAGATAAAGATGAAACCCTTTGATACGTTACAAGCACTATTCTCACGTGACATGACCGAATTGCACCAACTTCAGAAGCGACGCTGGTTTTCCCTGTCTATGACTCGTGTGGTGAAAGAACAGCATCTTGGTAGATGTTGTTACTTCGCTGAGGAGTTCCTTTCTTCTGCTGAGCTTCATGCCTTCAAAAAAGTTGTTGGACTTAATGAACAGCAATGGCGCGACTACAAAGCCAGGGTCTCTGGACCATAATGAGGGTGAAGGAAGCAAAAAATGGAGGAACAACCCATACTCTTCGGCATGGTTGGTCGCGGCTGGCGTTCACTTTTTTATCTGCGCATCGCGAGAGAACTTCCTGAGCGCTTTCAAGTTGGGGGCATGGTTGTACGCAATGCAGTCAGGGGGCAGGAGATCGAAACAACGTGGGGGGTACGCACCTATCGCACTCTCGACGAACTGCTACGCGCCTCTAACATGCGCTTTTTGGTTGTCTCAGTTCCCTGGAATGCGACTCCATCCATCCTCTTGACCTGTGCAGAGCGTGGTATGCCAGTTCTAGCGGAGACGCCTCCGGCACCTGACCTCGCCAGCCTTGTCGCACTATACGAGCGTTTGCCTTCTGAGGCCAAAATCCAGGTGGCTGAACAATATCATTTGCAGCCACTTCACGCTGCTCGTCTTGCCGTTGTTCAATCTGGAAAATTAGGAACAGTGACGCAGGCCCAGGTCTCGGTGGCGCATGGCTATCATGGAATAAGCTTAATCCGCAAATTACTGGGGAGTACATTTGAACCGGCGTTGATCACCGCCTCGTCGTTTATCTCACCCCTTATCGCTGGGCCAGATCGCCATGGCCCGCCAGCAGAGGAACAAAGCAAGCCATCGAAACAAGTTATTGCTCATCTGGACTTTGCTGGCAAACTCGGCATCTATGATTTTTGCGATGATCAATATTTCTCCTGGGTTCGTTCTCCACGCATTCTTGTGCGCGGCGAGAGAGGTGAGATTAACAACACTCAGGTGCGTTACCTTGCCGATTTCCGCACACCGATCTCTTTTGAGTTCGTTCGGCAAAATGCTGGAGAAGATGGCAACCTGGAGGGCTATTATCATAAAGGTATTCTGGCTGGAAACGAATGGGTCTACAAGAATCCATTCGCCCCCGGACACCTGAGTGATGATGAGATTGCTATTGCCAGTTGCCTGGTAAAGATGGATCAGTATATTGCAGGTGGTCCCGACTTCTACAGCTTAGCAGAAGCTTCACAAGATCATTATGTGAATTTGATGATCGAACATGCGCTCACATCTTCTCAAACGGTCAATACCACACGACAAATCTGGGCAAAGGATTAGCAGCTATCCACCCTGGATCTACCATTTGACCGCTGATACCTTTCCTCGTCATTCACAACAAGTTCCCTAATAGTGTTGCAGACGTTCTGGAAACGCGACGTTTCTGCAGTCCACATTGACATGTTCCCTAACACTCTATTTTAACTGTTAGGGAACGAATCAGCACATAACACAGGATTAGGAGTAGAGACAATACCTTCATCAATCAGGTATTGAGGTAGTCGTACTGCTTAACTCTAGGTTTGAGCATTTCATGAAAGCGGATCAATCTCGTATAGGAAAAAGGTGTAAAAAGAGAGGGTAATTTGAAATTGTAACCTTTGTTTTGATACTATTATTCAATCTCCCTTTTTTACTGACGATGTTTCATCTATCATTGTACTACTAATGATAATTTTTTTAGTAAGAAATGATGTTCAACAGCTCGGGTGGGTATACATATAGAGTATAAGCAAGAGTGAAAGAATAAGGAGGATCGAAGGTATGAACAGCACTCGGGTTTCTCACGCGATACAAAATTCAACTACACATGGTGATACGTCTTCGTCATCGCAACCATCACCACCTTCTCCCAAAGGCAGTCTATTCCAGAGCTTCTGGAACTGGTGGTCCATAGTCACAGGTCCACGCAAGGATGCATTCAAAGCAGATATCTTTGCTCAGGAACGATTACGCCGTGCACGTCTGGTGAGTGCTTTGCTGATACTCATCGTCATAGTGGTGGCATTACTTATTCCTAGCACCTATCCATCTTCACCTTCTATCTGGGTACCAATCTTTATTCTATCCATCGGTGGTGTTCTCATCGCGTTGTGCAATCGTGCTGGATATACAACACTGAGCTCGATTTTCTATGTTTTACTTGTAGATATTGCATTGACCGGATTTTTCTATTTTAAGCCTACTCCTGCACTTAATAGTACAAATATGACCGCCTTTGATCTCTTCGTTCTCGCCGTTCTGGTCGGTGGAGTCATTTTACCAAAAGCGCTTATTCCACCAACTGGCGTCCTGCAAATTCTCCTTATCAGCATGATCTTTTTCTTTCGTCCACATGATGCCACCATGGTCGCGTTGATTCAGCTCGCGGGCAATGCATATGTTGCTCTTTCATCAACGCTTGTGCTCCAGGTGGTTGGCACAGCGCTTGCCTGGCTGCATGCATGGAGCGTTGAACGAGCGCTCGTCCGTGCCAGCCGGGCAGAAGAACTAGCGGAGGCGCGAGCCGCGTTAAGTCGGCAAGCATTGCTGACAACGCAGCAGAAGCAGCGCCTTGAAGAGGGGATTGCGTCCATTTTGGAGATCCACCGGCAGGTCGCGGCCGGCAATCTGGCGGCACGTGTACCGGTACATGAAGATCAGGAGTTGTGGCAAATTGGTCATGCTCTCAACCTTCTCCTTATGCGTATTCAACAACAAATACAAGGGTATCGATTTCTCCAGGCTACTTGTCGAGAGGTTGAGCAACTTATCCATCTATTGGATGCGACATCCACAGAGGCGCGCCCGTCTCTTCCACCCTTTCGTACACCTTTGGTGCAACGTTTACTAATCGCATTGAGGAGATGATAGAAAATGTATGCGACAGCACTCCGCTGCTCTTTTTGCGGCACAGAATTTCCTTTGACTAACCTTGGTACCTGTACAACCTGTGTCAGGCCAGGTGAAGAGAGTTCGCTCAACGAAACCCTGGGTGTTACCTACGATCTGGCGATGGTGAAGAACTCTCTCGACCGGGATGAACTGGCAAAGCGGCCTGCCGGGGTCTGGCGCTATCACGAGTTGCTGCCGGTCGCCGATCCTGCTCTGCGCATCGATCTTGGCGCGGGAGGAACACGCCTGGCCCGCCTGACGCGTCTGCCGGAGAGTCAGGTCGCTCAGAAAATTTTTATGAAAGTAGAGGGTTCGAATCCCACCGGCTCTTTCAAGGACCGTCCGATCGGTGTCGCCGCCAGCGTGGCTCTGGAGCATGGGGCGCGTGGCTTGGCTTGCCTGACCTCTGGCAATATCGGTTCCGCAATGGCTGCTGTTGCTGCAAAGGCAGGCATCCCGGCGCTGGTCTTTTTGCTTGGTTCGGCTGGTGGGGCAGCTCAGAAAAACGCTATCAATGTAGAAAAATATGTCCAGATCAGTGCATATGGAGCCAAAGTTATTACACCTATCGGTGATCTGGCCCAGCTCCTGGCTCTAGCCGATCGTATAGAACAGGAGCTAGGCTGGTCTTTTATGCATAATGTGCAAGCCTATCAACCAGATGGGGATAAGACAACGGCATTTGAAATCTGCGAACAACTCAACTGGCGGGCTCCCGCTGCAGTTTTTGTGCCCACTGGAACAGGGACAAATCTCTTCGGTCTTTGGCAGGGGTTTCGTATCTTTCAGGAATTAGGCTTCATTGATCGAGTGCCCAGGATGTTCGCCGTACAGCCGGAGGGTGCAGCATCTCTTGTGCAGGCCTGGAAATTGCATGCGCAAGTGCCTGCATTGCTCGCACAGGTCGAGCCAAATGGAGCTCCGCCGATCACTCACCGGGTGAGCGGCTACCACGCGTATAAGGCCATCCTGGACTCACATGGCGGCGCTGTGGGCGTGTCTGACAGCGAGATGCTCAGAGCGGTCAAAGATCTTGCTTCTAGTGAAGGGATCTACTGCGAGGCTGCTAGTGCGGCAGCGCTAGCAGGAATACGAGCGGCATTAGCTGCCAATCTCCTCGAACTGGAGGAGATCAAGGAGCACGGAATTGTGGGCATTCTGACCAGTCACGGTTTGAAAAATAGCCTGGCTCTGAGCAAGCTGTACAACCCTCCACCACAAGTAGAAGGCACCTGGGATGACATGAATGCGTATCTCGCAGATCTGTAAAAGAGCCTTGACAAAACAACTAGTTATGCTTAATCTTGATTAATAAGAGATTTTGAAACTATGTTTTGCAGTGCAAACTACTGTTGATGATCTCGTTACGTAAAATAAGTTTCAGGTCAATGGAGGTCGAAACTATTATGGACAACAGCTTACCCAACGCTGGGGTAAAAAGCATGCCCAATCTCTTCGTGAGAAAGGCAACAGGGCTCGTTCGAGAACTGAACGTCTTCGATGTATTCCTCATCAATCTTATCCAGACAAACCCCATTGCAAACTTCGCGGTCTTATTTACGCTTGGTATTGCGGTATTTCCAGGAGCTAATCTCTGGCTCTCAACACTCAGCTGCGTCGCCATTGGAAGCTCATTATTGATCGTGTATAGCTTGCTCGCAGGGGCTATGCCTCGTAGTGGAGGCGATTATGTCTTTATTAGTCGCATTCTTCATCCTGTCCCTGGCTTTGTTGCAAGCTGGATGATGATGTTCACTGCGGCGTTTTGGGCGGGATACAACGCCTGGGCATTTCCTTCGTGGGTGCTACCAGATATATTCGGTGCCCTGGGTCAGTGGACAAACAACGCGGCATTAAGCAATCTGGCAACGGTCTTACCACAGACAAATTGGGTAATTGGCATTGGTATTGTTACGCTGATCATCTATTTTCTCGTTGGCTTACTGGGATTACGAGCGATTATACGCCTACAGCTCTTTTCTTTCGCGTTCATCGTTCTTTCTCTCATTATTGTGATACCAGCCCTTATTGGAGCTGATCCTGGACAATTTCTCTCTCATTTCAACGCATTCGCTGGTTCTTACCACACAAATGCAGCCACGATCTTGAGCGCGGCTCATAAAGGTGGCTATACTGGTCCTGGTACCTTCTCGTCGGGTGCGACCATTGGCTTCTGGCCACTGGTAATGGCTGTGACCGGATATGCGATTACCTCCATTCCGGTGAGTGGAGAGGTGCGCAAGGCCGGGCGATCACAAATGATCGCTACGCTTTCCGCTAACATCATTAGCGGTATTATCATGGCTTTCCTCTTTGCCATAGTGCTCATCAAAGGCAGTGCTAATCTGATCGGTGCGTTAGGCTTCTTCAACTTTGTGAGTACGACGGGCAGCCCATTTCCTTTCCCTCTCTACGGACAATTTATTGCGGGAATTGTGACTGGCTCTCCGCTCATTTCATCTCTACTCGCGATCACTGTGTTCTTGAACATGTTTGCGGCGGGCCTCACCTTGCAGTTGTGGGCAACGCGCTACATCTTTGCCTGGGCATTTGATCGCATACTACCAGAGCGTACTGCTGATATTGATGAGCGAACACATGCACCACGTAATGCATTGATCATTGTCGCTATTGTCAGCCTCGTGTTTGCACTGCTTCTGACATTTAACTCTAACTTTACCTTTGTTGCAACGGGTCTTTTACAGACGGTTCTCTTCCTGCTTGTCTCGGTTGCCGGGTTGATTCTACCCTGGAAGATGCCGGAACTGTATAACTCTTCCATCAAACGATCAGTCGCTGGCATTCCACTTATCTCCATAGTGGCAGCTATCTCACTCATCTTTAACCTTGTGATGGCCTACTTCTATCTGACCAATGCTGCTTATGGAGCTACAAGTACTATCTCGTGGGAGTTTGTGCTTGTCCTCTTGGTGAGTGGCTTACTCTACTACTTTATTGCAAAGGCGTATCAAGCGCGGAGAGGCATTGACCTCAATTTGACGTATCGAGAGATTCCACCAGAGTAGGTGCTGTTTCCCAAACGTATTACGCGTCTTCAATAACCCATCCCGTGAGTAGAGATGGAGAGGTACTTGCCTTGCCATCCCTACTCGAAAAATACTGCTCCTAATCATAAATCGGAAGACGGCAAGACGACTCAACTGCACTACCTGCATATATGATATCTGTCTCGAAGGAGGATAAACTATGCGTATCGACAATATCGAGTTGTACATGGTAGAGCCCCAGAACTCTATCTGGCGTTGGAGCGATCAAAAACCTGAGCAACGGATAGGTAGTCTCTTCGTGCGGATTATAACTGATGAAGGAATAGAAGGGGTTTCCGGCATCACAACCTATGGCTCATATGTGCTGGATAAGAGTATTGGCGAAGCTGTTGCCGCACTTCGCCCAGCCTTAATCGGAAAAGACCCTCTTAGCCGCGAACGGATCTGGAAAGAGCTACGCTCTGGCTATGTATTGCTCCCACCTTCTGCGATGGCCGCGATTGACATTGCGCTCTGGGACATTGCGGCAAAAGCTGCACGTCTTCCTCTCTATAAACTCTTTGGTGGTTATCAAGATAGTGTGCCTGCTTATGCCAGCACGCCCACGTTTCCTACATTAGAGGGCTATCTTGATTTTGTGGAGGAGATGCTTGCACTAGGTTTTAAAGCATGTAAATTTCATGTTTGGGGAGACCCGCAACGCGACATCCAACTCATTCAAGGGGTCACGAAACGCTTTGGGGATCGCATGACCTTTATGTTCGATGCTGAGGGGACCTATAAGCGGGAGATAGCGCTGAAAGTCGGGCGTGTTCTAGACGAAGTAGGCTGGGAATGGTTCGAAATGCCGTTTCCTGACCACGACCTGGCCGGATATCGCTGGCTCTGTGATAAGCTAGATATTCCGATTGTGCCGGGTGGCTTCTGGCTTAATGACCTGCTGCAATACTCAGAGGCATTTAAGCAGGGCGCGTGGGACATTGCCCGTGTTGATTCTACGCTCGTTGGGGGCCTTACATTAGCTCATAAAGTTGCTGGTATGGCAGAGGCCTTTGGAAGGCGTATCGAGGTGCAGTGCTTTGGCTTTACTCTAGGGCAGGTTACAAATCTTCATCTTATTCTTGGCATCAGTAACTGTCATTACTTTGAAATGCCCGTGCCCTATGGCCCCTTTGATGCCTATATGCTTGATGTGCTACGGGCCGATGAACATGGACGTGTCACTGTGCCAAACAAACATGGTCTTGGCTTCGATGTAGATTGGTCGGCAGTACGCCATGATGCTTTCGGCTCCTGGTAAACTTCTGTAAGAGAATGTTTTCAGGTATCAAACCTGTCATGAAAAGTTGGCATAGTGTAAGTTTGCCAACGCTGTGTACAACATAGTAGTAGAATAGTAGTAGAGAGGAATCTACATGTTTTTTCGTAAGAAGAAGGGGCTAAAACTCTTTTATGCGAGCGATATTCATGGCTCCGAGCGTTGCTTCCTCAAGTTTCTCAACGCAGCTAAATTTTATGGTGCTCAAGCTCTCATCTTAGGTGGTGATCTTACAGGCAAAGCGGTCATTCCAATTGTGAAAACAGGCTCTCAATGGACGGCAACATTTCTTGGTCAGACATATCAGTTGACGACAACGACAGAGGTGGCCGAACTAGAAAAAAAGATTCGCTTCAACGGCTTTTATCCGTATCAAGCAACATCCGAAGAAGTGACGCATATGGATACAGACCCAACATACACCAGCCAGATTTTTGATCGACTGATGCGTGAGACGATGGAGCACTGGGTTGCGCTCGCATATGAACGGTTGCACGAAACAGGGATATCCTTCTATGCCATTGCTGGAAATGACGACGAATTTTACATTGATGAAGCACTGAAATCTTCCGATTTTGTACATTTTAACGATGAAACTATTGTTGATTTTGGACCATATCAAATGATTGGTTTCAGCTACGCAAACCCAACTCCATGGGATAGTCCACGCGAATTGCCAGAAGAGAAGCTCTATGAAAGGCTCCATGCACTGGTGGCCAGATTGGATACAAACCGCCCTGCTATCTTCAATCTCCATGTTCCACCCTATGACTCAAAGCTTGACGAAGCACCGGAACTGAAGAATGACCTTTCCTATGTCCTTGTAGGAGGCCAGCCCCACTTGATCCCTGTTGGTAGCCATGCAGTTCGACGCGTGATAGAGGAATATCAGCCCGTACTCGGACTACATGGGCATATTCACGAATCACGTGCAGCTACAAAGATCGGACGCACTCTGGTCATCAATCCAGGAAGCCGTTACGGGGAGGGAATACTCGATGGAGCCCTTGTGACATTAGGTGACAAAGGTGTCGAAGCATATCAACTGATAGCAGGATGATGTGGAAACAAAAAGATTACCTATAAAGGGTGAAGAGTCTATGACGAATCAAGTACAACTTCCCATCATACTGGGACAAACATTAATGGAGGAGGTGAGCAAACAAAATGTAGACGCTCGCCTCCTTGGAGGTGTTGCTATCTATCTGCATTGCCCATCCGTTCATTCGGGTCCCCTGGCTCGCACTTATAACGATATTGATATCGCAGTCTCATCGGGTGCGAGAAAAGCACTTACAGAAATTTTAACTGCTCAAGGATTTGTCGGGGATCGTCAGTTCAACGCGTTACATGGGCATAAGCGCCAACTCTTTGAGAAAAATGGAATCGATCTTGACGTGTTTGTGCGTCAGTTTCAACAATGCCATACCCTGGACCTCGAAGAACGCATGAGGTATGATAGCATAACACTTTCGCTCGCCGACCTTCTGCTGACAAAGCTTCAAGTTGTACAGCTTACACAGAAAGACATCACCGATGTGTTGGCGATCTTCGTTGATCACACACTATCGAATGACAGCCATGAGAGTATCAATGCTGAAACGATAGTGAAGCTTACAAGCCAGGACTGGGGATGGTATACTACGGTGGATGACAACCTGAACAAAATTTTGGAGAGTATACAGGCGTTTCTGACAGAAGAGCAGTCAACGCTCGTGTGGGAGCGAATAGGGGTTCTGCGTCAAGCAATGCAAGATATGCCGAAATCATTAACCTGGAAGATGCGTGCGACTGTAGGCAGGCGCGTTCCGTGGTATGTTCTTCCTGAAGAAAAGTAGATATATTTGAAGGAGATGAAGCAGAGTGAAAGTAGCAGAGGGACGCAACACATCACAGTCGGCACGCCGGACGCTGAGCATCCTCGACTATTTAAGCACACATGCGGGTAGCCAGGGTCTTTCATTAGCAGAACTTGCTCATGGTATGACTATGAATAAAAGTACCCTGCTTCGTCTGCTTGCAACACTACAAGATTTTGATTTGGTAGAGAAAGATCAGAAAGATGAAACTTATCGGCTTGGACTCAAAACACTACAACTAGCTGAAGCCTGTCTTTCGAGCATGTACCTTCGCAAAATTGTATCGCCATTCCTGATCGAAGCGATGGAGGCTACGCGTGAAACAGCTCACCTCGTCGTATACGATAGCGGTGATGTTGTCTACATTGATAAGATAGATAGTCCGAATATGATTCGGGTTGTTTCGAGTGTAGGTATGCATATGCCTGCACATTCTACTGCGGTGGGGAAGGCACTTCTGGCGTATCTACCACCATCTGCTTTTGAAGAGGTTCTAGCAAAAGGACTCCATTCACGCACGTCCAATACGTTAACCGATGCTCAGGCTCTTCAACATGAATTAGCGAAAATTCGTTCGCAGGGATATGCCTTTGATGATGAGGAAAATGAGCCTGAAGTACGTTGCATTGCAGCTCCTCTTTTCGACTATTCCTCACACAGTGTTGCCGCTATCAGTATATCTGGCCCGACAAGTCGTATTACTCCTGAGCGTGTGGAACACCTGGGCATACTGGTAAAGGAAATCGCCGAACGCGTTTCAGAGCGTCTGGGTTTTCGTGGTACTAACACAAACAAGATCTTGACGACAAGCCTGTAAGACGAACAGCCACTACTTCGCGTTACAGAAAGGTCGATGATTTTCCTCTCTCAAAATTCGGTAAGGTCTCCGAAAAGGGGGGCAGTCGGAATAAACAACGAATCAGGTGTGGGCTTCCTGAAGCAGATCAGCAATACCCAGTCTGGTTACCACATAGATGGCCCAGGTGAGCTGAAAGCCCTGGATGAGTTGCTGAAGCTTGTCTTGTAGGCGCAAATCGTTCAAATCGACACTAGTTCTCCTTCTATTCTCCTAGATAGCTTCGATAAATTCGATACCATATTTTGTTGCCAACTGTTGCAGTTTTTCCTTATTAATCGGCTCTGCTGGCGGCATAGAGTGTGCCAGGGCTGGTATCCCCATCTCTTGCATAAAATGATCGAACCCGTATGTCCCTCCAGGTGAGGCGATGACCAGCATTTTGAGTGGTGTATCTCCCTCTACTTTGAAGGTATGTGGAATACCTCGTGGTAGAAAGAAAAATGCACCCGTTGAGCCGTTCCAAGTCTGTTCTCCACAACGCACGCTTACCCTCCCATCAAGCACATAAAAGGCTTCGTCCTGGTGATGATGGATATGTAGAGCTGGACCATGACCCACAGGCACCGTCGAAATGTGAAGACTATAGGCATTTTGTGTTTGTTCGCTGCTTGCCTTGATAGTCTCAAGAAACGCTAAAAACCAGACTGCTTGCCCTTCTTCCTCTGCGAGCACGTATCCTTTTTCCAAAGGTGTCATCTCTCTCTCCTTACTTCTATGAGTACATTTCCCTTCCGTTGCCCCTTTCCTTCCCACTGAATATATGTGACTGACGAAAGGTATTACTTGAGTACCTCTATCAAGCAGTATAGGATACCCTGTGCTCGCGTGTCTTGAACGTTTCGACGAACTCATAGAACATTCCTACGCTCTTGGGACCTCGTATCAAAAATTGCTGACGATCAACAGTGCATTGTCTCACCAAAAATCGTACCTGCTCTGACAAACGAGTCCAATGAGGTCCCGTGATCAGCAGTCGCCTCAAAGCACGCAAGACCTTCTTTCACAGCTTACAGCTCGTAGCGCAAGATCAGGAGCGGTATGGTCAAGGCGACACTGCTTTAAACCCAGTCTCCTGGTTGTAAATCCACAGGCGGGCGCAGGCTGATTGAAGCGCCCGCAGAGGTGATGTACAAAAGTTTATGTCTGTGACTCCTGTACTCTCTCATCGCCTCTCGGCGGGGAAGACGCCCCGATAAGGTGGCGAACGGGAACCTCCACCACTCGATGATACAAAGCGCGAGCTAAACGGGGATGTCCTACGTCAGGATGCCGTTTGTCGGCTATGATCGCAGGATCTGAAAACCTGATAGGGACACGAAGCGTTCGTAGTAGTCAGCGGCAGGTAACGCCTGCTACAGGGCGAAGGGACGCAGGCGATGCATGGATAAAACGGCAAGGGATGTGTAATGCGGAGAGCCAAACCGAAAAACTATGGAGAGCTGGAAAGCATTTGATAAAAAACCTTGACAAAAGCGAAAGGCTTCAGGTACACTCTGATTATTGGTCCATTGGTCAACCAGTAGACCAATAAGAGCGAGAAATTGTAAAGAGTTGTTCGGGTAGCTAACAACTCTATTTCGTCAAAGAGGTCGATATGCAACTCGCGGGAAAAATTGCTATTGTTACAGGTGCAGGAAGAGGTATTGGGCGAGCCGTTGCCCAAGCATTTGCTAGTGAAGGGGCTTCCGTTGTAGTAGCGGAACGCGAGCCAGAGTTAGCGGCTCAAACGGTACAAGAGATACAGGCATCGGGTGGGAAGGCATTAGGTATTCCTACAGATGTTGCTCGGCAAGATTCTGTCGATGCAATGCTTGAGCAAACCCTTGAAGTATTTGGTACAGTAAATCTCCTCGCAGCCTGCGCTGGCATACAGCGGCGTTATTTTGTGCATGAGCTTCCCTCCGCCGAATTCCAGGCTATACTGGATGTCAACCTGCTTGGTATCTTCTACTGTTGTAAAGCTGTCCTTCCCACGTTCTATACGAAACGAGATGGGACGATTGTCATCATCGCCTCGGATTCAGGAAAGCATGGTTATGCGTACAACGCGGCTTACTGTGCAAGTAAGTTTGGCGTGCTTGGTTTCATGGAGTCGCTTGCGGACGAAGCACGTGACTACAGAGTTCGGGTCAATGCTATTTGTCCCGCAGGAGTCAAGACGCAGATGAACGCAACAACGCTGCAACGCGACGGTTCTCACTACGACATGACGCACTTCATGGAGCCGGAGGAGATCGCGGATGTAGCACTTTTCCTCGCAACACCACAATCGCGTGCAATCCATGGACAGCCTCTTCAGGTCTATGGCGGTGTCAACTACCGCATTACCTGACGAAATAGAGAGGACATCAGGTCTTCTCGCGCTTCATTTCTTTTCTTAAGTAAGAAGGAGCAACGTCGTGAATAGTGACACAGACGTTCAGAGCGGTACTCAAGAACAGAATAAGGGCATTCCACGTCTGCGTGTCGATGCCGTAAGCAAATCTTTTCCAGGAGTCAAAGCGCTCGATGAGGTCTCATTTGAGGTCTACCCAGGTGAGGTTCATGCACTTGTTGGTGAAAATGGTGCGGGAAAGTCTACACTGATGCGCCTGATCGCCGGTGTCGAGGTGCCTGATGTAGGAAAGATCTATTTGGATGGTGAACCATTGCCTCAGATCGACGAGTCTCAAGCGGGCAAACTGGGCATTGGCATGGTTCACCAGGAACGTAGTCTAGTACCAGGTCTTAGCATTGCGGAAAACGTCTTTGCCGCTCGTCAACCGATGACGTGGTTTGGAGGTATAGACTGGGGCAAGATGCAGAGCCGTACACGAGAACTGTTACATGAACTCCAGACCAATCTGGATCCGAAAATGTCTGTGGAACACCTCTCGCCTGCCCAGCAGCAATTGGTGGAAATCGCGAAGGCACTCTCCTATCAACTGCGACTCCTTATTTTGGATGAACCGACAGCCGCTTTGACTATCAGCGAGACGGAGCATCTCTTCACAGTTATTCGCCATCTCGCGCAACAAGGCGTAGCGGTAATTTATATTTCACATCGGCTGGCCGAGGTATTTCAGATTGCTCAGCGTATCACTGTGTTAAAGGATGGTTGCGTGACTGGTGAGCGGGATGTGAACGCAGTGACGGAGGACGACCTCATTCGCCTCATGGTTGGACGTGAACTTTCCTTTACGCCTGATACGCGCCGTATATCAGCTGACGCGCCTATTGTGCTAGAGGTGGAGGATGTAGCAGCTCCTCCTTTCGTAAAGCATGCCTCGCTCACTGTACGGGCTGGCGAAATTGTCTGCCTCGCAGGACTTGTAGGGGCAGGGAGAACAGAACTATGTGAAGCCATTTTTGGTTCACGCCCTCGTACACGGGGTCGAGTGCTACTTCATGGCAAAGAACTTGTTGCCGTTCATCCCTCAGATGCGAAAGCCGCTGGTATTGGAATGGTACCTGAGGACCGTAAGGACGATGGGCTGTTTCTTGAGATGAGCCTTACCAACAATATTATATCAACCAATCTAGATATGGTTTC
Organism: uncultured Dictyobacter sp.; assembly: GCA_964247965.1. GTDB lineage: Bacteria > Chloroflexota > Ktedonobacteria > Ktedonobacterales > Ktedonobacteraceae > Dictyobacter. The sequence goes on from CAXTXB010000011.1 coordinate 13,733, forward strand.
GCAAAGCGGTGTAATTTCGCGTAGTCGTAGCAAAGAGCTAGCAGCGTCTTTTGTCAAGAGCTTACACATCGCAACACCAAGCGTAGATCAGTTAATTGTCAACTTGAGTGGTGGCAACCAACAGAAGGTCTTGCTCGCCAAGTGGTTCGCGCGAAAACCTCAATTATTGATTGTAGACGAGCCAACACGAGGTGTCGATGTGGGGGCGCGAGCCGACATTTATGCGGTTCTACGTGACTTCGCCGCACACGGGACTGCATTACTGGTAGTCTCATCAGATTTGCTTGAGGTCCTGGCACTGGCTCATCGTATCGTGGTCATGGCCGAAGGATGCACCGTTGGAGAGCTTGATGCTGCACAAGCTAGTGAAACATTGATTTTAGAATTAGCCTCGCCAGATACCGAGAAAGGTGACACCGCATGAGTACACCAAATTTACCAAGCACAGAACCGAGTTCACGCGCTGCATCCCCTACTGAACAAAAGATAGAGAAGCAACCAGTTCGGAATCCGGTAACAGATGTGCTAACCAACGCAGGTATGCAACTGGTCAATTCGAGACCACTGCTGTTGCTCGTGCTGATTGTGTTGCTTTCAGGGGTTATGACCTATCTCTACCCTATTTCGTTTCTTACTCTTTACAATTTTGAGGCGGTGCTACTGAATGCCGCACAGTTCGGTATTCTTGTTGTGGGTATGGCGATTTTAATGATCGGAGGCGTCTTCGACCTTTCAATTGGTAGCACATTAGCACTATGTGGCGTGGTCGTGGCTGCCTTGATCGTCAATCTCAAAATGCCTGTTCCGCTAGCAATTCTATTTTCACTCGCTATTGGTGGTATCGCGGGTCTCATCAATGGTCTTATCGTCACGAGAATCAGAATCAATGCACTCATCACCACGCTTGCAACAGCTGGCATTTACCGGGGTATCACGCAACTGATCTCTGGCACAGGTATCGCTCCGATCAGCGACTCGTTCGCAACAGTTGGGCAGTCAGTTTTTCTAGGTTTTCAATCACCATTCTGGGTCATGCTGATAATTGTCATTCTCGGCTCGTGGGCTGTTGGGCAGACGCGTTTCTTCCGTCAATACTACTATGTAGGAGGCAACGAGCGTGCCGCGCGATTGTCGGGCATCAAGACTACACGGCTCATTCTCTATGCCTTCATATTGATGGGAGTATTAGCAGCCGTCGCAGGCATTCTTAACTCCGCACGTTTGAACGCCGCTGTTGTCAGTGCTGGTATTGGCATTGAACTGCAGGTAATTACCGCTGCTGTCCTGGGAGGTGCCAGCCTGAAAGGAGGCGAAGGAACAGTACCAGGAGCTTTCCTGGGAGTGCTTTTCATCGCTCTGGTCCAGAACGCACTCATTATTATAAACGTCGATGTCTTCTGGCAGAACATTGTGATTGGTTTTGTCTTACTTGCAGCGGTCTCACTTGACCGCTGGAAAGGAGTTAGCCGTACCTGATGGAATTAGCGTATTGTCGTTTCTTCGTTCTCGTTGAGTATCAAAGGAGAGAATTTGTGAAAAAGGCGCGTATTTCTTATCTGTTGCTCATCTTCACAGCCTTGTTGTCGCTCTTGATGACGGCATGTAATGGACCGGAAACGGGAGCAAACGCGAGTAGTACAACCAGTAGTAGTAGTAGAGCGAGTAATCCAAATGAAGTGTATTACTGGATTTCGCAAAACTCAACACTTCCACTGTTCGTTGCCCATGATCAGGTTGCGCTAAAAAAAGTATCTAAGGATCTGGGTGTGACCGTCAAGATAGCAGGTCCTACTACTATTGATCTGCCCAACTTTATCTCGACGATCAATCAAGTCTGCGCACAACATCCCGCCGGTGTCACGGTTGTAGGCTGGGACCCTTCACTTACAGCAGCCGTCAATCAATGTATGGCGCAGAAAGTGCCGACCGTTACTGACGACGCTGATCTGCCCGAATCGAATCGATTAGCATTCATCGGTACAGATTGGTATCAAATTGGTGTCGAGCAAGCGAAAGCGATGATTACAGCCACAGGTGGCACGGGGCAAGTGGCGATGCTCTCTATCATCAACGCAGACAACATGAAACGGGCTGTACAAGGTTTCACGGATACGATCAAAGGCACCAGATTGACACTCGTTGCCAATGAGGACGATGGCGGTGATGCGTCGCAAGCTGCGAGCAAGACTGCTTCCCTGCTCGCAGCCCATCCAAATCTCGCTGGAATTGCAGGCTTTGACTCGGAAAGTGGTGCCGGTATCGTCCGTGCGCTCGAAGAGGCTGGCAAGCAGGGCAAGATCAAGGTGACAGCGATGGAGCAGACTCCGGCTTTCTTCCAAACGGTGAAAAAAGGTGAAGTGAGTGCCATCATCATTCAGAAGCGTGAGCTTTTCACCTACTATGCCATCCAGTTGTTGTATGATTTCAACCATGATGGGTTGCACATTGATAGTCTGGGTCAGTGGGACGCCTACCCCATTCCTCACATTATTGATACTGGACTGCTTGTTGCTACGAAGGACAATATCGACCAAATAATCGCAGGCCAGCCTAAATCATAATGAGCCAGTGACCTGGTAGGAAAGAGAGACATGCAGTGGGTTACAGTCCTGTAGCCCACTGCGTATCAGACGGAGGGACAATGATTGGACAGGTTGACCATGTTGCTATTGCGGTATGGGATATTGATGCCTCACTTGCCTACTATACAAATGAACTTGGGCTGATGCTGGTCGGAGACGAGCAACTGCCTCACGTTGGAGTACGCCTCGCTTATCTCGATGCTGGCAACGTCTTGCTCCAGCTTGTGCAGCCCACGAGTTCAGAGTCAATTCAGCACTTTCTCCATGAGCGTGGAGAGGGGCTTCATCACATTTGCTTCGCAGTAGAGAACATTCCCGATGTATTACATCATCTTAATGGTGAAGAACAAGTTTCTATGTTTCTCGGAGGACGAGGGAGACGCTGTGCATTCCTTCTTGGTCATCCCAATGGCATCACAACTGAATTAACAGAAATAGCACCTTTTGTGCCTGCATCAATGGAGAGTAGCACTAAAGAGGAGGCGGCACGCTGAATGAGCTTGCATGAAATCTTTTTGGCGATTACAGCCGGAGCAGAGGCATGAGTATACATACTGCATGGACAACCCGCCTTCAACGAGATGGACGGCGCGTCGTTATCCTTGATGACGATCCGACTGGAACACAAACGGTCGCAAATGTTGAGGTGATTCTACGCCCATCCTTAGAAGCGTATCGGTGTTTTTTCGCGAGTTCGGAGCGTGCTGTGTATGTACTCACGAATACACGGTCCTTACCAGTACAAGAGGCTATTACGCTGATCACGACCATTCACACAGATATCGAAAGCGTGGCGCAAGAGTATGGACAGCGTGTAGCGTTTTTACTTCGCGGCGATTCCAAGCTACGTGGACACGTCTTTGCCGAGATTGATGCTCTTGCAACTCACAACTCGGTAAGTCTTTTCATTCCTGCCTTCCCAGAAGGTGGGCGCGTCACATTACAAGGCGTACACTACATTCAAGATGGTCATGACAGAGTACCTGTTGCACAGATGGAGTTTGCACGAGATGCTATTTTCGGTTATCAAAGTGAGCGTCTCGTCGATTGGGTTGCATAAGTGGGACAAGGACGCTCCGCAATCTCCCTCTCTCTAGAGCAGCTACGGGAACAAGGTGCGAAGCTTGTTACGCAAGCACTCGTTGATGCACCTGCCGGAACTGTGATTGTTCCTGATGCTGAAACACGTGCGGACCTTGAAATTGTTGGTTCTGGCCTGCTCGATGCTGAAGCACAGGGACGGCCTGTTGTTGTGCGTTCAGCTTCAACATTTGCTGCCCTACGTGCTGGTTTGAACAGTGTGAACGTCGCGTCGGTTAATGTGCCTACCGATAGCACTGTACTCGTTGTATGTGGTTCTTATACTCAGAGCAGCACCCAGCAACTCGAACATCTAGTGGAATATTCCTTGCCGCCAATCATCATTCCAACGAACTGGTTGCTCAAGGAGGGAATAGATGCCGTGGTACCACGTTTGGCACAACAGGTGAGAGTGCATCTCAGCGAGCATAAATTCGCTATCCTGGCAACTGAGCGTGTCCGTCAAGCCGATCACGGAGACCTCACTATAGGCGCGAAGATGATGGCTGCCGTCACCGCGACAGTGGCTAGAGTCGCCAATGACTGTGATGCAGTGATTGCAAAAGGCGGTATTACGTCCGCACAGGTTGCTACTGATGGTTTAGGGGCGATGCAAGCGCGTGTTCAGGGACAACTACAAACAGGTGTGGCCCTCTGGGATCTTGTGGCGAGTGATGGACGTCATATCCCGTATGCAGTTGTTCCAGGCAATGTAGGTAACGAGCAAACACTCGTTGATGTCGCGCTTCAGTTTCATGCATCCGCAGTGAGAACAGGTAAGGCCAATGGACTCTCTTCTCTGCTTCAACCAATTGAGCAAAAGTCGATGGTGGCGGAGGTTACACAGAAGCTTTTGGAGTACTTGCTCTCTGGTGCGATCAAGCCTGGAAGCCGCTTACCATCGGAGCGTCAACTTTCAGAGGCGTTAGGTATGGGGCGTTCTACGTTACGAGAATCGCTGAAGGCTCTCACTGTACTTGGCCTGCTCGACGTGCGACAAGGTGATGGCACATTTCTCAGAAGAGCCGATTCTACGCTTTTGCCACATGTCATTGAATGGAGCTTGTTGCTCGGCGAGAAGTGGACGATGGACTTGATCGAGGCGCGTCAAAAGATTGAGGTGATTACGGCTGAACTTGCAGCCCAACGCCGTGACCATTATGCAGTAGAAGAGTTACGTACAATCATGGAGCGTCTGCGACAAGCGGGCACCAATTATCAGGCATTTGTCGACGCTGATGTCGCCTTCCACCTCAAACTCGCCGAGATTGCCAAAAATAGTGTGCTGCGTGATATTCTCTCCAGCATTCAGGCACTTCTACGAGCATGGATTATCCGCGTGATTGAGTCGGCAGGCAATACTGATTTCTCATACCGTGAACACTTAGCTATTTTTGACGCCGTAGAGCGCGGAGATCCGCAGGCTGCCGCCGATACTATGCATTTGCACATGGATTCAGCGAGAACACGTCTTATCAAAGCGATAGAGCAAGAACAACATTGAGGAGGCTCACATGAAAGCCGTTGTTACGGTAGCACCGCGCCTAATGGAACTTGTCGAGAAGCCTGAGCCGAACGTCGTCGGTCCAGACGAGGCACTAGTTCGCGTTGATTCTGTGGGATTGTGCGGTTCCGATTTACATCTTTTCCTCGGCGATCATCCCTATGTTACTTATCCACAAGTGCAAGGGCATGAGTTCTCTGGCAAAATTATGGTACTTGGAAAGGCATATGCAGGTCCTCTACATGTTGGAGAACGCGTTGCCGTAGAGCCACTTATCTCCTGTGGAAAATGTTATCCATGTCGTCAGAATCGACCTAATTGCTGCACGAATCTTGCAGTACTGGGAGCACATCGACCAGGGGCATTAACCGAGCAAATCGTTGTACAGGCGAGTAGTCTCTATTCCGTCGGCGATCTCGATCCAGAATTGGCGGCAATGGTAGAACCCATTTCGATTGGTCTACAAGCGGTGATGCGTGGAGCAGTTGCAGCGGAGGATAACGTCGTTATCTTTGGCGCAGGTCCAATCGGGCAAGCGGTGTTGATCGCGTCAACCGATAGAGGAGCACGGGTACTGGTCATCGACAAACTGGATTCGCGGCTGGAACTGGCGCAGAAGCTTGGAGCCGAGAAGGTGGTCAACACTGATAAAGAGCGCGTTGCCGACGTAATTGCCGAATGGACACATGCCGATGGTGCTTCAGTTGTCTTTGACGCAACAGGTGTGCCTGCTGTGATTCGTCAGGCAGTTGATGTTGTTGCGAGTGCCGGACGTGTCATCATCATTGGCCTATCCAATCAAGAAGTCTCGTTACCTGTTATCGAATTTACACGTAAAGAACTCACGATACTCGGCTCACGCAATAACGCACACATCTTTGGTGATGCCGTGGCTCTGGTGCAACGCAACCAGGAGCGCGTCCGTGCGTTAATTACACACCGTTTTCCTCTTGAGCAAACACAGCAAGCCTTAGAATTTGCACTTGACCATCCAACCGAGGCGGAGAAGGTCATTATTTTTGTAGGAGGAGATGTATGAATATCGCAATTGTAGGTGGAGGAGCTATGGGCAGCGTCTGGGCCGTCTCGCTTGCTCGGACAGGAAATACAGTGACTGTCGTCGATGTCGCACGACCGCTTGTCGATGCCATTAACGAGCATGGCTTGACGGTCCAGGGCAAGCAAGATATACGAAATGTCCCTCTACATGCGACAAGCAATCCACAAGAAATAGGCGGAGTGGGCCTTGTATTCTTTTTCGTCAAAGCGCAGCATACGGCCTCAGCAGCCGAATTAGCGAAGCCGCTTGTCACGTCCTCAACAACGGTCGTCAGCCTGCAAAATGGCTGGGGGAACGCGGATATACTTGCAAAAACGTTCGCTGCAGAACAAATCGTGGTTGGAGTCACCTATCATAGCGCGACGATTGTTTCTCCTGCGCAGGTGGCTCATACTGGCGTCGGTCCAACCTATATCGGTCCCTATAGTAGCAACACAGGACTCGAACGAAGTCAGGTTGTCAGCACACACCTACGCGAAGCTGGCATCGAAAACATGCTAACTGCAAACGTCAAAACGGAGATATGGAAGAAGCTGATTCTTAACGCTGCTACCTTGCCTACCTCATCATTGACAGGCTTGCGTGTGGGAGAACTGGGCCAGCCGGGTCCAATGCTTGACCTTGTAGATGCGTTGGCAGCCGAAGCAGTCAGGGTCGCACAAGCACTTGGCTATGAGATCGAGTTGAACGAGCGTATAGAGCGCATTCATAGTGTGTTAAGTGGAGGCGGTGCTGGTAAATCGTCTATGCTGCAAGATGTCGAGGCACGGCGCAAAACAGAAATCGAGGTAATCAACGAGGCAGTGTTGCGAGCCGCTGAACAAAAAGGCATTGATGCGCCGCTCACTCGTGCAATGGTCGCGATGATCGGTGGACTCGAAAGGAGTTGGCAACGATGACAACGCGTGTGAAATTTCTAGGAGTAGCCGGTTACGAGGTAACATGGCCGGGGCATCGTATCCTGCTTGATCCTTTTCCATCAGGCGATCCAGAGGGGCGCATTCGACATACGGACCTGGAAACGCCAGACGCCATTCTCGTCTCGCATGCCGCCTTTGATCACCTCGGCGACACATTTGAAATCGCTAAACGTACAGGTGCGCCCATTATCTGTGGTAGTGACGTGCGGGCGTTGCTGCTTGAACAAGGTCTGCCATCCGAACAGGTGCGGGCGACGGTATGGGGGCTGGTAGTTGAAATTAATGGAGTACAGGTGCGTCCCGTGGAATGTCATCACTGGTCGCAGGCGCAACTACCGAGTGGAAAGATAGTCTCAGGTGTGCCGATGGGCTTCATCGTCAAAACAGAGCCTGATGTCTGCATTTACCACTATGGGGATACAGCGATATTCAGCGATTTGCGCCTGATCGGTGAACTCTACAAGCCAACTATAGGCTTACTTGGTTGTTCACAATCGCAGGTATTGCTGGCTCAGGTGCCAGGACCTGGCAAAGTTCTCACAGGAGAGATGGACCCACGCGAAGCTGCGCTCGCTGCGGAATTTCTAAACATCAAATACGCGATTGCTTCACACTATCTAAACCTTGAAGATGAGCAGGGGGTGGAGTATCGCGACATACAAGAATTTATGTCTGCTGTACACGAGTTTGATAAGACGGGACAGCGTGAAGCACTTGCGCTACGCGTGGGGGAAACATTAGTTGTCGAAGGCACATCGCACTATTCCATAGAAAGGAGCAACTCAGGTGAGGTTCGTACAATTTGAGCAACAGGGACATATTGGCGTCGGTGTTCGTACAGCAAATGGCATCGTGCCGACATCATTTCGTACTATGATCGAGCTTATACAAGCAAGCGAAGCAGGTTTGAACGACGCACGCAGAGCTGCAACGGAAGGCCAAGTAGTGAAAGACTATCGCCTGTTAGCTCCTATTTCAGCACCAGGAAAGTTGCTTTTCAGTAGCGTCAATTATCGCAGTCATCTCGAGGAGAATCCGTCCGCGGTGCTTCCGACATATCCACAGTTTTTCTCTAAACTACCATCCGCCGTGATAGGTCCAGGAGAGGCAATTCTACTACCAGAGCCGCATAGCCAGGTTGATTACGAGGTCGAACTTGCACTCGTTATAGGCAAGCGAGCGCACAAAGTAACGCAGGCGCAAGCACGAGAATACATCTTTGGGTACACCATTGTGAACGATGTAAGTGGACGTGACGTGCAATTTACTGACAATCAGATCACATTAGGTAAAGGCTTTGACACTTTTTGTCCAATGGGGCCAGAGATTGTTTTGCAGGATGAGATTCCCAATCCGATGCAGTTGCATGTTGCCAGCTATGTCAATGGAGAGCGAATGCAATACTCCTCGACGAGTGAGATGCTCTTCTCCGTAGATAAAATAGTCGAATTTCTCACAGCACATGTAACACTTTACCCCGGCGACATTGTGACAACGGGCACTCCTGCTGGTGTTGGTTGTTTTCGCAATCCGCCTGTCTATCTCAGGGTTGGTGATATCGTTGAGGTCGAGGTTGATAGAATTGGACGACTGACAAATCCAGTGGAGGCGTGATGGTAAAACTGCCTACACGTATACTATGGTACGGTGTGTACGAGCCACTGCCAGAACGCCAGTTTCTCCGTGCTGGTCCGCTGACGATGACGCTAGAACAAGGATCGCTCCGTTGTACATGGGAGGTCTGCATAGTATCTATGTGGCGGTACGCGATAAAAATTGGGGGACGATTGAGCCACGCTTTCTCTCTTACGAGATCGAGGCTCAAGAGACCTCATTTCAAGTGCGTTTTGTCGCGCAGCACATGAACGCGGAGGTGGACTTTGTTTGGGAGGGCGCAATTAAGGTCACAGATGAGCGAAAAAGATGTAGAGCGACTAAGCCTTCTACATCCTGTGTATCTTTGGGCTGAGATTGACCTGACCGAGGCAAATTGGGAAGGACTGCTTTTGCAGGTATCTCGTGAGGTACAACATGCAGTCTTGCCTCTCTTCACTCCTGCTCCTCTTGCTGCATACTCGTCCTTCTGCTCCTCCCCTCAAACCACCTCCTGCAGTCACTCCTCACGTAGAGGTACTAGCAGCAACGTTACCTGGTTCTTCTCGCCCTTCCGCTTTGCATCCCTGGAAAAAATGGTCGACGTGTGGTTTGAAGTCGGTTGCAACCAATGTGACGGACACTCTTGACGGCACTTCCAATTTCATCTACAATGCAATTCCATTGCGTACGACTTCTGAATATATCGATAGGAGGAAGACCATAGAGAACAATATCGAGACAGTCAAGCAAATGCAAGCTTTATTATTCGTCCAGACAGCCGAGAAATGGCCTTGCAAGTGTTAAACAGTTGGTTTGAGAACGAAGTTAAGGACTACCTAATTATCAGTGACCCGTTCTTCGGACAAGAGGATTTAGAATTGCTTAAACTGCTTAATGCAGTCAATCCCAATTGCAAGGTTCAAATACTCACAAGTAGTGGACATCAGTTAAAACAACAAATCCCTATGCCATGGGAGGATGCATATCGTAATTATTGGTTGAGGATTTCTGATCAGGAACCTCCCTTCACAGAAATCGTGGTTGTGGGAACACAGACAAAGAAAGAATCTCCTGTACACGACCGTTGGTGGTTAACCAACGGAGGAGGATTGCGCATTGGAACATCTTTCAACTCTCTTGGCATCGCAAAAACCTCAGAGACCTCAAAACTTTCTCCACAGGAAGCGAAAGCACGCGAAGCAGAGATAAACCAATATCTCCAACGTCCACAGAAACAAGAACATGAAGGTAACAGGTTACTCTATTCCATGTTTAATCTGTAGAATAACATATTAGAAAGACCCCGTTTGATAAAGTAGAAATTGAAGTGTACTCCAAAACAATTTGAATGACAAGTAGACAAGACGGGAAATATTCTTTTGTAGGGCACGTACGATAGTAATTGCATGCGCAATTTTCAAACTTTAAATTACTTATAGTAGAACCTTATGCGCATTAGTATGCATATAGGGAGCAGGGTGAGGTACAATCAAAGCTACGGAACCCCATTCTTGCCAGTTTGCTCAGAGATGTTCCTGGCTATATGGAACGCATTGGCAGTGGCATCAGATTTATGCTTGACGAGACAAAGCGTATGGGACATCCTTCTCCACAATTTAAGCAGACAAGCGAGTTTGTTGTTACTTTCTATAAAGCTCCTGATCTGGCTGCTCCAAAACCTCAAAAACAAGGAACCCTCTGGACCGAGTATGCAGAGGAGAAACCTGTTGCGCAGACACAGATGGTACTGAATGCACAAGAGACTCGATTAACCAAAGCCATGCAATATGTGCAAGAACATGGATCGATCGCGAACAAAGTGTATCGTGAATTAACAGGTGTTTCCGATCGGACGGCGACAAGAGATCTCGAAACATTGGTCGAGCGAGGAAGACTTCGCAGTATAGGCAAGAGGCGCTCACGACACTACGAGCCGTCATAGGAATCGACCATTCAGAACATGGAGAAACTGCTCTCCATCTGATTTCTTCCACTAGCACTCTGTACATGAGGTCGGCTCAGAATACATAGAAAAACCTATCACTATAAGCAACTTTCCATGTATCCTGAGCTTGTCTCGTAAGTGAAATTTGTATGTACGTTTTGCGCCATTCGTGCCCTCTTGACTTTCACCCTACCTAAAGGTTGTATGCTGGTGACAAGAGTTGTTCCCCTATCTGCAAACGGACAGGAAGAGATGAAATGTTAAAGATTCGTGATTTTGCAAGGCTCGCCGAGGTGTCGATGACCACCTTGCGCTACTATGACGAGATCGGACTTCTCAAGCCGATCCAGGTCGATCCTGAGACTGGCTATCGGTTCTACACGATGGATCAGTTGCCACATCTGCATCGCATTCTGGCGTTCAAAGAGCTTGGCCTGGGACTCACACAGATCGTCGAGATTCTGGACGAAGGCATTTCTCCTGAGGCATTGCAAGGGATGCTGCGGCTCAGACAGGCACAACTCCAGCAGCATATACAGGCGGAACAGGAGCAACTCGTACGCCTCGAAGCACGTCTCCGATCCCTTGAGCAAGGCAGTTGTCTGCCAGTCTATGAAGTCGTGCTCAAAGCGGGCAAGCCGATTAGCGGGGTCTCTGTACACCTGACGACAACTGATTTGGCATCTCAGGGGCACTGGAGTGACACCATCGACACCATATTGAAGCACTACGGGGTCACACCCATTGACCATCTGCTCATGCTCCATACTGAGAGTGAAGACGAACACCTCCTGGGTTCGCTGGAGATGGTCGCGCCTGTTAACTGGAAAGATGCTAGTGCCTTGATACTGCGCAGTGAGGGACGGCTGACGCGGTGCGAGTTGCCAGCAGTCCCCCAAATGGCGAGTATCTTCCATCATGGACATCCCTCGCTGGTGATGCCTGCCTATCAAGCACTGGGAGCCTGGATGGAAAATAATGCCTACACCATTGTCGGACCACGTCGCAAGATTTGCCTACGTAGGGGAGACTATTTCGACGATGCTCTCATCGAGATCCAGTTTCCGGTCGAGAAAGTGGCCTAAACGTGAGGTGGCCTGATACCTGAGCAACAAGAAGGAGAGAAGAGGAAAAGACACGTTCTGTCAACAGATTCTCTTGGCGCAAGGCAGCTCGCTAGGCGTGATGTCAGCGATTGAACTAGTATAGACAGGAGGAACCTATTTCCTCATACAGAAATAGAGGCAAGTGAGCGCGATATTGCAGAAACTACGTTTCACTTACAGAAAGAGGTTTTTTTATGGAAGAGATATTGACAACAAATACATTTGAGCATTTTACCCCGATGCGTACGATTATGCTCACGACATTCAGACGAAATGGAACTCCCGTTGGAACTCCCACTTGGCTCGCTGTACGTGATGGGACTCTCTATGTGAAGACGTATGCCGGCCTCGGTAAAGTCAAACGAATACGCAACACGGCACGGGTCCTGGTCGCCCCTTGTACAGCAACGGGAAAGGTGACGGGCCAGGCATACGAGGGCAAAGCTCGTGTGATGACAGCAGAAGAGGGAATGAGTGTCTTAAAAGCTATCCGACAACGCTATGGCTTTCAGGATATGTTCTTTACTCAAATAAATCGTTGGCGAGGAATTAAAGATCCGGTAGCTATCGAGATTATCCCTACAGGGACACATTAGCTTGAATGTATGAGTTCAAAGGAGAGCAAGGTAATGACATTCATACAGGATTAGATCAAAGCAATGTGCTATGAAATAACAAGATAGATAAGATCTTATCCGGAAACCTGTAAAGGAGACGTGTACTGAAAACAAATGAGTCCACAAGCCAACTGCAAAAAGGCTTGATAGGTTTCATCGAGCTTTTCCCAGCGAACCAGCAGGCGACGCCAGCGATTGAGCCAGGAGAAAAGCCGTTCGAGGACCCATCGTCGTGGCGTTTTGCCCGCTTCGAGGCTGTTGGCATCTTCCTGAGGAGGGTAATACCATTTGTGATACTGAGCATTGAGTCGCACGTGCGGCTCATAGCCTCGCTCATAGAGCTCCCCATAGATGGGATCATGATCGGAGGCGGCATCCAAACATAGGTTGTGGGGATCACGAGGCGTTGGCTCGGGCCGATCCACCTTCAAAGCATCCAGCGTAGGAAACAGCAGTTTGCTGTCGTGACGATTGGCTCCTTCGATGAAGAGCGCCAGAGGAAGCCCTCGACCATCACACAACAGGCTCCGTTTGGTCCCCTGTTTGCCGCGATCAGTGGGAGCGGGGCCGACGGCGCGATGCCGCGAAAGGGGCTTTGACGCTCGAGCTATCCACGCTTTGCCAGTCCCAGGCGATGCCGAGCAGTTCGTCATAGTGCTCCAGTTCGGCTTGCCACACGTGTTGGAAGAAGCCCTGAGCTTCCCACTCGCGAAAGCGGTCGTAGACCGTGCTCGATGCTCCCATCTCGCGGGGCAACGCATTCCATTGGATGCCGGTGCGCAAGACGTAGACGATGGCAGCAAACATGTGTCGATCGTCAGCAGCGGGACGTCCTCCTTTGGGGTGAGGAGGCCGCTCTGGGATCAAGGGGCGCACGCGCTCCCACAGTTCATCGCTGACTTCCCACGGTCGAGTCCTTGCCATTGGTTCTTTTCACCTCACTTCGTTTTTGTTTTCATTGTATCACAGGTTTTCGGATAAGCTCTAAATTATGCCTCTAAGAAAATCATCTCTCAAGGGGTTGGCGAGGAATGCGAGCAAAGTATAAACACGCTACCAGGCAAGGGGGTGAAGCCGGTTCCTAAATCAGAAATTCTGGCGAAGTTATGGGTCAAAAAGTCCAGCAAACCCTTTCACTTCCTGGCGAGTTTCCGCTAGATGGATTGATTGGTGATTGGTAGCCGCCTTACTATTCATTTGTAGGGAGTTGCGTGTCTGCACGCAACTCCTTTTTCATGTTAAGATATCCTCGTGTTTTACACATGCCCGCGTGTTGATAGAGCCTTGTCGCACCAGTGAGATTTTGAGAATCAACAGCAAGGCCAGCCCGACGCAAATCACGACGATAAAATTCGCCAAAGGCATGTTGCAGAAGAGCCAAGCCAATTCCTCTGCCTCGCCACTCACGGGCAACGGCCAGGCTATTTACCCCGCCTGGCGGACCAGCATGACATAGCGCGCCACCAATCGGTTGATCGCCGACCCAGGCAATAAAGTATGGCGAGGAATCAAAATCAGCCTGTTCGATCTCCAATATCGCCACTCAGCAAAATCTTCGGGAGTATACTCCCAATGATCCTGAAAAGCCTGTTCGAGCATCTCAAAGACTGCGCGATCATCTCTCTCAGGAGCAAAGAGCCACAACTCTACGCCCTGCGGCCACTGGTAAATGACATCCGAAGTGAGCAGGGTTGGTCCGTCCACTTGAGCACTTGCCCTCCCATGTGAGCCGCATAGCTAGTATGCGCAAATGAAGCCGCTTTACAAGCCAACGGTCGTCTGCCGTTTCGATGCGCTGACCCCGAGATCGCTATGCCCGATGGTGATCTCGGAGGAAGTCGAGAATGAGCGAGTTGGTTTCGCGCGGCGCTTCCAACGGGACGAGATGTGCGGCACCAGCAACTTCGATGTGGTGGGCGTTCGAGAGCTCCTGTGCCATGCGTTGACTGTGGAACGACGGCAGAGTGTGGTCCTCCTTGCCCGACACGATGAGAGTGGGCACCGTCAATGCAGGCAGTGCGTCGAGAATCGGTTCTCGATCGACCAGCACCGAACGCACAGTCGCGATGAACTGACGGCGATCCCAGGCGAGGAACTGTTCCGCAATATCGACCCCGAGCGCTGGCTCTCGGCGCAGGGTTTCGGGTGCGAGCAGCCCTGATACGATCATGCGAGCCGTCACCTTATCGAGCGCGCCGATCGCCAGGAGCTTCGTCAGTAGCGTCGCCCTGATCCGCTCGAACGGCGTACCCCGTTCGGCTGAAGTGTTGAACAACACCATTGCGCTTAGGTGCTTCGGTGCGCGTATTGCAATCCTTGGCGCAACGAACCCACCCCAGGAGGTGCCGAAGACGACGACCGGCGTGCGAACGTTGGTTACGTCCAGGACCTGAACAGCCGCCTCCGCGCACTCGTCCATAGTGAAGCCACGCCCCGGACCAAGGCTCCGTCCGTGGCCGGGAGGATCGATCGCGAGCGTCCGCCAGCCCGCTTCACGCAAGGGGACGATCTGATGACACCACATGCGGTGATCAGTAAACAGACTAGACCAGAGCAACGCGGTGGGCTTGTCTGGTTCGCCCTGGTCATCAACGTACAAAGAGCCGAGAACCGTGTTTACGGTTGCCATTGTAGGTTCCCTTTCTGCCTCTGAATATCAGGCATAGACGAGGTCGTGGCGGGGGGCGGTGGTATGCATGCCCCAGAACGAGTCTTTGTGGATCATGCGGGTAGGCACTCCGGCGTCAGCCAACTGGATAGCGACGGCAGCGACGAAGCTCGACCGTCCAGACAGAAACCAGCGGTCGGACGGACGGTCGGCAATCGTGTGGAGCACCGCCTCGCAGGCCCTCGCGGTGATCGTGGTGCTCTGCGTCGCTTGTGATGGCGGCAGCAACCTCGTCGAAGAAGTGCGGGGCACCAACCTGAAGCAGCATCGCATTCACGTTGTCGTGCTACCTGGCAATCGACAGGAACGGCGTGATGCCGATGCCCTGCGCGACGAAGACCTGGGATTCGGCGAGATCGGAGACGGCAGGTTGCCGATCGCCCCGATGACGTGCAGACGGTCACCTGGACGTAAGGCCGCAAGCGCCCGCTTGAACTTGCTACCCGAGTGCTGCGTCGTGGCGATCGAGATGCGGGACGTCCGGTTGTCAGAGGTGAACGTGAACGGCTTCGCGCCGCCACCAGGAACGATGAACAGACCGGCCTGTCCCGCCCGGAAGGGCAGCGGCCGCTTGGGAAGGAACACGAATTCGACTGCGCCCGTAGCAGACTCGGCGACGGTTTCAAGAGTAAGTTCTGTGAATTGCATGTTGACCATGACTCCTTTTTTTCTGTGTGCGGTTGTATACCCGAAGAACATACTCAGCGTTGAGCAGATTGGTCGCTATTGTAGACCAAGAAGACCTCTCCTTCTGTCCCTCCTCAAACGACCTGCTCTAGGCACCTACATGCAGCCCAATTGCTGCGTTCTCTTCAGGAGTAGCGAGCCAGATTCTATAGCTGGTAGAGACGGTCATCAGGTGTGCAAGCTCTTCAGGAGTCACGGGGTGCTGCGCCGCCGCTACAGGTCTTCCCGCTTCCTGAAAATACCGTGCCAAGCTTATGGTCGTGAAGATCATGACCACGAGCGGCTCCTGAGAGATATTACGCCAAGCGTGCTTGACGCCACTGGGGATATGAAAGTAGTCTCCCGCTTGCCCTTCGATCCATTCGTGGCCTCCCGGCACGTACTTGAGTGCTTGAACCCGACCAGAGACGACCAAGAAATCCTCCGTGTCGGGATGGCTGTGCAGTGGGACGATCCCTCCGGGTGCAATCACACCTTTCAAGGCGCAGAAGTCATTGCGGACCTCTTGCGGTGCCGTCAGAAATTCGATCGTCGGTCCGAAGTGTTCGATCACTTGGCCGGTTGTGGGGTTTTTCTCTGTAGTCATACAGTTTCTCTTTCCTTATGATGTTGTTCTGCTTCTCGTCTCAAGCCCTCTTTTGAAGCGGTACAAGTGACTACTTCCCGAGGGAACGCAGCGCAACTGAGGAAAGTATAACGCAAAGGCGAGGTAGGAAAAATGTCTTGGAGTTATCACGTAGGTAGCATTGGGCTACAACAAGTATACTCTACTTACGTGTGTGGACAGGTGAGAAAGGACCTGCCTACGTTCTTGTATGGCTTGCTTCTCAAGAGAATCACGACCTCTTCCAGACGGATCAGAGAGATCAACCGTCCGACCTGTGTACTGCTTGACGGGTCTTGCCCAGGTGTGCTTGTGCAACAGCCAAGTCGCCGTGCTCACGACGGAGCAATTCCCAGACGACCTGCGTGTGGGAGACCTCCAGAAGATTCTTCCCCGTGAGAAGTAGGCGAACGCTGGCTTGCAGATGCATCTCGACCTCCTCCCAGCGTGAAAGACGTGCCAGCGCCTGACCCCACACCCGTTGTGCCAGTCCTTCGCTCAGAAGACTCCCCACCTCTTCCCGAGCAGATGTACTTGCTGCCTCTGCCTGAGCGAGTGCTTCTTCCACACGTCCTTCTGCAAGCAGCAATTCGGCAGTGATTACTGCAAAGAGGTCCTGACCCATCGCCTGTCCACCCAATCTCTGCAACGCACACTGCGCATGCTCCACGTTCTGTCTAGCCTCGTCGTACTTTCCAAGACGAATGTTCGCCCAACTTTCCACAACGCATTGATAATACACGAGAAGCCAGTCGTGCAACTGTTGCAACTCTTCTACGAGCTGATCGCTTTCAGCCACCGCTTGAAGGTAATTCCCGCTGAACAGGTGGATAATACTGAGAAAGTGTCTTGCCATGACTCCACGATAACTGCTCAGTTCCCCTGCACGGCACGCATGCTCCACAGCACGTTGTCCGTGAGCTACCCCCTCCGCAGTATGTCCACGTGCTGCGAGTGCGACTCCCAGGAAGCCCAGTGCGTAGATCCAATCCATCCATCGAGCTGTGTGTTCTAGCATGGGGATGATTGGAGTCAGGAGGGCTTCGATTGGGCCAAAGTTCCCCTGAAGCGTCAAGACTCCGCTCAGTTGCACAGAAGCTAGGGCCAGCAGATGCTCGTCCCCCAATTCGCGCGCTTCCATCAGAACCTGCTCTGCATACTCGCGAGCCTGGCACAGAGCCTTGCGTGTTCCATGAACCACTCCGAGCCAGTAGTGGATATACGCGAGCTGACTGGGATCGCGCAACGCGGATGCCACATCCTCGGCTTCGGTCAGATAGCTAAGTAAGTGCTCTGCGTCCGCTGTCATCCAGGAGGCTTGAACGAGTTTAAGAATCGTTTCGACCTGTAGCTGCTGCGTTTCTTCTGTTTTCGTGCATTGAGAGAGTGCTTCCAACGCCTGGGTATAATGCAGAAATGCTTCTGCGTTGGCGAACAAGTGTGCTGCTTCATCCCCAGCTGTCAGGCTGAAGCGAAC
>CAXTXB010000012.1:0-2047 GCA_964247965.1 uncultured Dictyobacter sp.
TCACGAATGTGCAGAAAATTAGTAAGAATTTTAAAGAGCAGCGGAGCTGCGAATTAGTGGGGCTCAGGAGGGCGGAGATGATGGAGATCCAACACACTCTAAGCATTGGATGTTTTTTAGTGATATTGCATCGATTTGTGTGAGATAGTTGTGTCTAGAAATCCGTATATTTTTAGAGACATATTTGTGATGTTGGACTTATAGTCAGGTTTGCAGTTTGACCGGCAAATCTTTCGTTCTTAAAAGAGGATACGAGATATGGCTAGACCCATTACCATCGAAGATCTTTATAAAATAAAGCTTTTGAGCCGCCCACGAATTTCGCCAGATGGAAAACGTGTGGCCTATGTTGTGACGGATATTGATGAGCAGAGACATACGTATCGTTCTGCGCTCTGGATTGCATCAGTAGAAGATGGAGAGAGCAGGCGTTTTACAACTGGGCCTGCCAATGCCAGCAGCCCCATCTGGTCGCCAGATGGAAAGTGGCTAGCCTTTGTCTCAGAACGCCAGAGTGAAAATACGAGTTTGAATCCTCAAGAGCAGAAGAAGCAAGGCAAAGGGAAACCACAGATCTGGCTGCTGCCAATGGATGGCGGCGAGGCCTACCAGCTTACATTTATGGAACACGGAGCCTCGTCTCCGGTCTGGTCACCAGATGGGAAGTACGTACTCTTTACTGCCCAGGTAGGACCCGCTGATGAAGAGACCGAGGAAGGCAAGCCACTCCCTAAAGTGCATGTCATCGATCGCCTCTGGTATCGCCTGGACGGCGTTGGTTATATTTATGAGCGACGTGCGCATCTCTTCCTCGTAGAGAAAACTGGCGGAGAACCTACGCAATTAACTGACGGAGACTGGGATGATGGAGATGCTGTATGGTCGTCAGATGGGACCCAGATTGCCTTTATTTCTGATCGTAGCGAAGACCGTTGGCGCTGGCCCGGTGGTGATGTCTACATTCTGCCCATTAAGGAAAAGCAGTCAGGAGAACCCCACTGCCTGACCGATAGCAAGCTAGGATGTAGCTCGCCCTCCTGGTCGCCCGATGGGCAGACCATCGCCTTCCTGGCTTCGCCGAAATTGCATGGAGCTGGACAAACTTACCTCTACACTCAATCAGCTAGTGCCGATAAGGCTGAACCTGCATGTCTATCACGCGACTTTGCGGGCTCATGCTCCGACTGGACAAACAGCGACCTTGGCGATGAGCATCTCGCCCCTGCCCCCATCTGGTCAGCGGATGGCAAAACATTGTATGTGCTGGCCTCGCTAAGTGGTGCATCGCGCATCTTTGGCCTCTCTGCTATCGGCAACAATATCGAGCCGCAAGCATTGACACCAGGCGATATGCACGTACGCGACTTTAGCAGCGATCAAGCCAGCAATACACTTGCACTGCTCATCGGCGATCCAACGCATCCACAAGAAATCTTTGTGCGCTCCACTGCAGAGAAAGAAGAGCTGCGCCGAATCAGTCACGCCAACGATGCCTTTCTGGCTGAGTTGACGCTCTCCACTCCTGAACTGATAAGTTACACGGGAGCTGATGGCTGGCCAATCGAAGGCTGGATCATGAAGCCATCTGACTTTGATCCTGCGAAGAAATATCCGCTGGTAGTCGAGATTCACGGTGGGCCTAACACGCAGTATGGGTATGGCTTCTTCCACGAAATGCAGTTGCTCGTTGCTCAAGGCTACGTCGTCTTCTATAGTAATCCACGTGGCAGCATCGGCTATGGATATAAGTTCTCTAATGCCGTACGCGGCGCGTGGGGTGAAAAAGACTCGATTGATATCATGAACGGCCTCGAAGAAGTGGTCAAGCTAGGATACATCGATGAGCAGCGCCTGGCTGTAACGGGTGGCAGTTATGGCGGATTCATGACCAACTGGCTCATAGGCCACTATGACCGCTTCAAAGTGGCCGTAACCGATCGCTGTGTAAGCAATATGGCCTCGATGTTCGGCTCCAGCGACATCGGCTGGGACCTGGGGGAGGACAACCTGGATACAACGCCCTGGGAAGGCCTGGACAAATATATGC
>CAXTXB010000012.1:2057-11830 GCA_964247965.1 uncultured Dictyobacter sp.
TGTCACCGCTGACGTACGTCAAAAATATAACCACGCCGCTCCTGATTATTCATAGCGAGCAGGATCTGCGCTGCAGCATAGAGCAGTCTGAGCAGCTCTTTACTGCACTCAAGTGGATGAGGCGTGAAGTGCAATTCGTGCGCTTCGAGGGACAGAGCCATGGCCTCTCACGTGGTGGGCATCCCAGATCACGTCTGGAACGCCTGCGCCACATTACAAGCTGGTTCGCCAAATACCTCGCGTAATCTTTTGCTCGTGGCTGAGATAGAAACCGAGGCATCAGCTCATTATCTTCTGTAACCTTAAGAGCAGAAGGTAATGGGCTATTTTTAGTGCATCATCACTCCTGATGATTAAGAACGAATAGTCTATACCAAAAAGGAAATGCCTCCTGCCGCCAACGGAAAATATTGACCCTCCAAGGGTACACTGTTACCACATTTAGACTTCTTCGTCAATATAAAAATGTATTGTTTGCAGCAGGTGCCTAGAAAAGAAACTGAGGGAAGCATGAAGAATTTAATTGAGATCGTACCATATGACCAACGCTGGCCCCTGGAGTTCCATAATATTGGCATGCCATTGCGCGAGGCTATAGGGGATGTGGCTGTGCGTATCGATCATATTGGATCGACGGCCGTTCCGGGTTTGGCGGCCAAAGATATCATTGATATACAAATCACTGTAGAAACACTAGACGCAAGTATACTCGTATTGACGCTTGCGCCGCTTGGGTACACGATTCAGAAAGACATAACCAGCGACCATATGCCACCAGGGCGAGATGATCTGCCGGAGGAGTGGAGCAAGTTATACTTTCGTGTGCCGGAGGGGCAACGACCCACGCATCTGCATATTCGGCAAGCGGGCAGAGCCAACCAGCGGTACGCTCTGCTCTTCTGCGACTATCTCCGAGCCGATCCACATGCGACAGGAGCCTACAGGCAGGTCAAAGAGGCACTTGCTCGCTTACACCCCTCTGACAGAGAAGCGTACTATGACGTAAAAGACCCGGTCTGTGACATTATTATGTGTGCAGCAGAGCGCTGGGTCACAGAGACAGGCTACACTCCAGGACCATCAGATTTGTAGATAGAAAAAAGTGCACTGTCAATTCCCAATTAGAGTCTCAAGCGGCCAACTTGATTCCCTGCTGACTCGGTGAACCAGATAGTATGATCTGCACTATACGCCACGCCGAGTGGTGAGCTGTTCTCGGTAGGTATCTGGTAATAGATGAAGTGTTTTGTGTTGGGATCAAAGCGGGCGATCACATTTGAGGCCGCGATGGTCACCCATATCTCGTTTTGTGGCGTTACAGCCAGGCCGTACATGCCGCTGATACCCTTGTCCGCGTCGGGGGCAAGATACGTCGAGAATGTCGCGTGGCGTGGATCGAACTTGATCAGGGTGGCACTATTGAATGTTGTAGCCCAGATTGTGCCGTGGGTATCGCTGGCGACTTCCATTAATGGATTGCTGGGACCGGGTAGGGTAAAGAACTGGATATGGCCGGTTGTGGGATCGAGATGTCCAAGGATATTCGTACCGGCTTCTGTAAACCAGACGCTTCCGGCTGGATCGATGGCAATGCCGTATGGATTATATTTCTGCACTGTTGCTTGTCGTGAAAGTGGATAGTGTGTAAACTTGCCTGTCTTAGTGTCGAGCTTCCCGATCGAGTCGGTATTCATCTCTGTGAACCAGAGATCGCCGTGGGTATCCATTGCAAGATCATTTGGGGCTGATGGAAGTGTAATCGTATTGTTCTTATCGCTGGGGTCGGGGATCTTTACCGCTGGCAGATTAAACTCCTGGTAGTGGTCGTGCACAGGATCATAGTGCCCGATATAGTTCGCAAATTGTTCTGAATACCAGACCGTATCATCAGGCCCTACGAGCACACCCATAAGACCGCCCTTGCTGCGCGGTGGCGTCGTCTGTTGAAACTTTTGCGTCTGTGGATCAAAGACCGCCAGGGCATTATTGCCCATCTCCGCCACCCAGACGCGGCCTTCATGATCAATCGCGGGACGCATCAAGCCACTTCTAGCCTGCGGCAGAGGATATTCCGCGAAGTCGCCCGCAGCCGTGGTAGCCGGTAATGCTCCAGCTTCCTGCGTCACAGCAGTTGAATTGCTTGTATCGGTTTGCGTACGACTTAGATCGCCACAGGCGGACACCAGGACGAGTAGCATCACAAGAAAGAGCATGAATTTCAGGCGTCTAATCACCGGCTGGTTCCTCGTCATACGACATAGGTAGCATAAACTCCATCATCAACGAGATGTCTTAAATGAGCTTTGACAATGCTATGCTGCCAATCATGGGCATGCTCGGGCAATTCGTGAATTTCGACACGAATATAGTTGTCAGTCAAACCTTCCCAGTAGCCATGCTTAGACTGCTCAACAAGGACAGAGACCGTCTCATCCAGGAACTGCTCGCGGAAGAGGCGACCATGGGCATCATTTAGAGACAAAAGGCGCTGGCTGCGAGCCTTTTTGATCTCATCTTTCACCTGTCCGCGCATGCGTGCGGCTGGAGTGCCCTGGCGAGGTGAGAAGCGGAAGACATGGGCCTTGGCGAACTCAAGTTCGTTAGCGAGCTGGTACGTCTGCTCGAAATCCTCGTCGGTCTCGCCCGGGAAGCCCGTAATGATGTCGGTACTGATCGCCACGCCCGGAATGAGTTGCTTGGCGGTTGTAATGATCGTGCGATAACGCTCGCTATTATAGCGGCGAGCCATCCGGCGAAGAATAGCATCGGAGCCACTCTGCATCGGCAGGTGAAAGTGGCGGCACATACGCTGATCCTGCCATAACTCCAGCCATTCCAGGCGAAAATCCTCTGGTTCAAGCGAAGAGACACGGATGCGTGGAATCTCTGTCTCATGCAGCAAAGACGAGATAAGGTTGCCCAAATCAAGCTGCTCATCGTCATCAGGATGATAATCGCCCAGGTGAATGCCCGTCAGTACAATCTCCTGATAGCCCGCACGCGCCTTGCGCTGCACCTGCTCAACTACCGAAGCAATGTTGCGGCTGCGCGACTTACCGCGCACATAGGGAACAATACAGTACGTGCAGCGATTATCGCAGCCGTCCTGAACCTTCATCTGCACGCGTGTGCGCGAGAAGATGCGGCTGTGCGCCTGTTCAGCAGCCTGTGTGCTATTGGCTAACACCTGCGAAGGATTATCTGGCTCTGGCTCCTCTTCCGCTGCCTGAAACGGGAGAACGCCATCGCTGCCGATGTGCTGAGTATCAAGTGACAGTACAGGAAGAGTTCGTGAGGGCGAGGGTGACGTAGTCAATGACGCCGATTCTTGTTCTGGAGCACCTATTCTATCTTTTATGGTCTGGATAAGCGCATCCTTCCCAGCGTTGCCGATCACCAGATCAACGCCTGGAAGGGCTGCAACCGCCTGTGGATTCAACTCGGCATAGCAGCCAGTAACCACAAGCAAGGCATCGGGATGACGACGCTGAGCCTGCGCGATCAATTGACGCGAGCTACGATCACCCAGGTGTGTCACCGTACATGTATTCACAATATAGACATCCGCGCGCTCACCGAAATCGCGCTGCTCAAAGCCAGCCGCGCTCATCTGATCGCTAATTGTCTCACTATCTGCTTGATTGACCTTACAGCCCAATGTCGTAACTGCAAATGTCGTTTCCTGTGCTGAGGTTTCGGACATAATCTTTCTACTGACCATGCGCCTTCTTATTAGAACGTAATTGAAGATAATATCAATATAATGACACAATTGCCTGTGTGTCCGATGTGAAGTAAATGAACTTGTCCAGAAGTCATACTCTACCCGCCTCTTATCTTGTGGCGGGGCGATCTGTATTCAGGCATACTGAAAAGATTATAGCGCAATGTCTTACTGTTGTGTAGACGTGTGAGAAACTTGCTGAATTGGCGGGTGCATAAATTGTGGTGGGACAGGTGTTGTTTCGATAATACTTTTATGCATCAATGGGAGCGCGAACCACACATTACCCAGGCCGAAAAGGGTACCCGTGACCAGGCGCAGTATCCAATCGCTTTCTCGCAAGCCAAACATCTGTGTAATACCGTCCCAGGCCATAGGCATCATCATAATGATCCAGAGCCACCAGGGGATACCAGGCAGGCGCTTCTTGCTAATCACAAATGCCAGGCTACCCAGAAACATGGATGTGTAGATAGAGAAATTGCGCGCGCAGAGGCCTAATTGATGACCAAAGATATAGAATGAATGTGATGGTATCTGGGCACAGACGTAATGCAGCGAGAAGAAGATAGGCTTGGCAATGCTATCCAAACCAAAATATGAAAGAAATGGAACTGAGATTGCCGCAAAAACAATGACACCCAGCATCGCAGTCACAACGTGTGCCCAATAGTTGAGCATAAACATCCCTACATGATCAGCAAGGACTGCGAACTTCGTAGCCGTATGCTTTCGCCCAGTTGAGCGCGTTGAGTTGCCAGTATGGATAGATTGTGATGCCATCACGAACTTCCTTGTTTAATACAATGCAGGTTGCAATTATACAGAGTGCAAAGCAGTATCCAGAGCACTATATTCTATACGTCCCTCGACAGTAGTAGTTTCATTCACGATAATTACTGGTATACGATAGCGATATTGTTCAAAGAGAGCCATATCGCTGCGGATATCAATCTCTGTCAGGTCATAGGGTATTTCGGCCGCGAGCTCATCGAGCATATCACGCGCATCTTCACACAAGTGGCAGCCTGCTTTTGTATAAAACATCACCTGCGGTCGGGATTGTACAGATTGATTTGCACTCACAGAAATTTGCTTCCTCTAGATTCTTTAAACAGATCATATCACATATGAAAAGCCCCGCTGATCGTCTCGCTCGATTGAGGTAGTTTGCCCCACCACCTCGTTTCCCGTATCTCTCCCTGCTAGAAGTGTAAAAAGCCTCGCCTCACGAGGCGAGGCTTGTACATAGACAGAGAATAGTTAATCAGCCTGACGGTTGCGAGAGCGCTCATGCTGAGTCAGGAAGCGCTTGCGCAAACGAATATTCTTCGGTGTAACCTCAACCAGCTCATCGTTATTGATAAAGTCGAGCGACTGCTCCAGGCTCATCAGAATAGGCGGAGTGAGGCGCACGGAGATATCCGAGGTAGAGGAGCGAATATTCGTCTTCTGCTTCTCTTTGCAGACGTTCACAGCGAGGTCATCGGGTCGAGCATTCAAGCCAACGATCATCCCCTCGTAGACAGGCGTGCCAGGCTCAATGAAGGTATCCCCGCGCATCTGAGCATTGCCAAGCCCATAGGTAACTGCAACACCGGACTCTGAAGCGATCAGTGCACCCATACGTGTTGTACTAATTTTGCCAAGCCAGGGCTCAAACCCCTTCAGCAAGCTATTCATCGCGCCGTTACCCTTAGTCAGGGTCAGGAAAGCGTTACGGAAGCCGATTAGACCACGAGTAGGAATATCATACTCGATACGGATATTACTGGTGCCATCATTGGTCATATTCGTCAACTGAGCCTTACGAGCTGCCAGGGCCTCGGTTAGAACGCCCATATAGGTATCCCTCGTGTCAATTACCAGATGCTCAATTGGCTCAAGCGTATGACCATTTTCATCTTCGCGTGTAATGACCTCTGGGCGCGAGACTTGTAGTTCATAGCCTTCGCGGCGCAGCGTCTCGATCAAAACCGAAAGGTGGAGCTCACCACGGCCTGAAACGACAAACTCATCTGGTGTGTTGCCATCTACGACGCGCAGGCTCACATTTGTCTCAAGTTCGCGGTAGAGGCGTGCGCGCAACTGCCGCGATGTGGAGTACTTGCCATCACGTCCCGAAAGCGGGCTAGTGTTCACACCAAAGGTCATTTTCAGCGTAGGCTCTGAGATCTCGATCAGAGGTAATGCTTCTGGATGCTCAAAATCGGCGATAGTTTCGCCAATATTCGCATCAGAGATACCTGTGAGCGCGACAATATCACCTGCGAGCGCCTCTGGTACTTCTGTACGCTGCAAGCCTTTATATGAAAGCACAAGATTGATCTTCTGGCGCGAAATTTCGCCAGCACGGTTGATACGCGCAACCGTCGTATTGGGAGTGATCCGACCGCGAATGATGCGACCAATAGCATATTTGCCCTTATAGTCGTCGTAGTCGAGGGCCGTAACCAGCAACTGTAACGGGGCATCGACATCAACTTTAGGTGCTGGAACTGTATTGACAATTGTATCAAACAGAGGTTGTAAGTCTTTGCGCTCATCATCCGGTTTAAGCATGGCCACACCCTCGCGGCCAATAGCGTACAAGATTGGAAAGTTCAGGTGAGCATCATTTGTAGCTAGTTCGAGGAAAAGATCTTGCGTCTCTTCGAGAACCTGCTCAATGCGCGCATCTTTGCGATCTATCTTGTTAATGATCACGATTGGCTGTAGATCGAGCTCTAATGCTTTCTGCAGCACAAAACGCGTTTGGGGCATTGGACCCTCTGCCGCATCAACCAGCAGAATACAGCCATCGGCCATATTCAAGACACGTTCAACCTCACCACCGAAGTCGGCGTGTCCCGGAGTGTCAATGATATTAATTTTAATGCCACGATAATCGATGGCAGTGTTTTTTGACAGGATCGTAATACCACGCTCACGCTCTTGATCGTTAGAATCCATAATCAGCTCGCCTACATGCTGATTCTCGCGGAAGATATGGCTCTGCTTGAGCATTCCGTCTACAAGTGTCGTCTTGCCGTGGTCAACGTGAGCAATAATTGCAACATTTCGAATATCTGCTCGTACAATAGGTCCCGAACCCGTGTGTAAAGCCGTTTCAGTCTGCATAGTGTCCTTTCAAATCCTTCGGTTGGCAGCAGCATTTATGGCAGCAAAACTTTAAAAAAAAATTTGAGTAGAATGATAGAGATTTTGCTTCGCCACTGGCCATCTAAAAAGCATATCTAATCTATTCGTAGCGTCCGTTTGCGTGGACTTGTAAGTTGTCCAATGCACACCTGACGTCATCTTCACGTTTGCAGGGCCGGGCCGTTGCGTTACAACATTGAGGTCAACGTCCGTCACCGACAGTGGAGTTACTGTTGGGAGTCGCAAGTCGTGAAACCCTATTTGTGGCAAGCCCGCATCGTCGCAGATTGCATAAAATTATTCCCATAAGATTTTAACCTAATAATAGCCGCCTGTCGAGTAGGTGTAGTCCAATAAGAAGGACATACTCAAGCAAACGCTGCTAAGCGCCGTTTTTATTGCACAACCCTATGGGCTTAAAGACTTCTATAGCAGTATCGGGTAGAGGAATCGTTCGTTCATCCGCATCCGTCTTAGGGGCTCTTCTTAATTATACTTCTTTTTTCTAGCATCTGCACCAAAACAAACCAGCGATTTAGCCGTAAGTACCAATACAAAGGCAAAACTAACTCTCGTACATACTAGAAAGAGAAATGTATCCGAGCTAGTAAGACATCAAATTCGTAAGTAATTCTGCTCCAGATGAGGAACGATGCCACATTATATACGTCACTTATATAAACAACAGGAATAGCCTTTCAATTCCATTCACATCTCTATAGAGACGATCTGCGAACTATGTTCAGATACCAGCCCAATTTTTAAGGGGTGATCATTGTCAAGCAAGAAAGCCACAGCTGTATGAAAGAAATGTAGATACGGCAGCTTATATGAGCAGAAAGAGAGACATCATCTTGTCTATAAAACAACAAGATTCTCATCACAATATTCTTTTGCCCAATTTGCTTAAAAAAACTTTTCCCTGAGCACTGAATGAATAGTTGTCAGCTCATGAGAGCTAAACTCGTGGCCGTTTGGCACGGCTAACACGTTTTAATGCCGTAGGAGAGCTTTGAGCTTCAGGAGATTCGGGCAGAGGAGTTTGAATGCGAGAGACTTTTTCGCGTATAAGTGATATCTGTGAATGAACCGCTTGACGAGATTGTTGAAGCTTTCGTGCGATTTCAGAGGGTCGTTCATTGCCAATGAGATAGCGGCAGATTGTAGCTTGCTTCTCTGTTAATCCAATGCTGGGAGTCTCTAGCGCTGCTCGGGCCAGGTTCTCCATCTCTCCGAACTTGCTACGTTTGTAGTCATCTAGATCGCCTGGTGAGAAGAGCCAGCGATCGACCACACGCACACCCGGGATACGTCCCGCTTCTACTAGATGCATAAAGTGCCAATAACTAAGATCGAGCTGTTTTGCAGCTTCATGGGTAGTCAGCATGCCATTAAGGTGTTGCAGGTTAGGATGAAGTTCGCTACTCCTAAGTACCATGTCGGACGCCTTTCTACGGTTAGCCGTCTATTAAAAAGAGTGTCAGGCAGAGACTGCTTAGTTACATTGATTCTATCATAGATTGTAATAGGTGCCAGGAATAATGTACATTGCGCATATCGTCATATTGTATGTATCGAGCAGAAGTGAGATGAATATTATCTGACTGGAAAGAAGCTCACTTGCTGCTCATTGTTTAGACCGTCTATCCAGCGCTTATCTTTTCACTGGGAAGAGATTAGGAATGCGCATAGCCAGCGCCATATCGCCGGCAGCTTTCACTTTGCCAGTCATGAAGGCATTCATAGCATCGAGTTTGCCTTCAGCAATAGCAAGCCAATCTTTATCGGCCAAAGTCAGGTTCAGATCAGGTTTCTCAACTCCACCGCGAATGAGCTCACATGTTTGATTCGCGATCTTGAAGGCGTATACCCCCGCATCATCACCATTTATAGTAAGTTGAAGTGTCTTATTTAAACCAGCGGCCGCTGAAGGATTAAAAATTGATTGCATGGCCTCTAATGATTCAGCAACTGTCATTATCTACGCGTCTCCTTTTTTTAAGTGCAGGAAAAATCCCTGCTGGTCCTCTCTTAGTATATCACATCGTATTCTAGCTCGCTCCCGACACAAAACGCTAGATCTTCTTAATTTTCTCGGGTATGCTCTCACTAGAGTGGCGAGAGTAGAAAGACGAGCCGCTTTTAGCATCCTGCACTAGTAATAAAACGGCATGTGCCGTTGTTTTTCTCGCATCCACGTCTATTCTCACTATCCTTGCTCTTCTTGCTCTCCTGAGCTCTTCTTGGTAAGCTAATAGCATCCCGTCCATAAAAAAATCAATCGAAGATGAAGAGAGCGAGGTTTTAGTATGGTAGATGAGAAGAGAAATAGGCGCAAGGTAAAGGTAGAAGGTGGTTATTTGAACTTTAGCGCCGCCCACTTTATTACCTATAGTGGTAAATGCGAGAGATTACATGGGCATAACTATGGAGTTCTGGTTGAAGTTGAGGGGGAGCTGGGCAGCGATAGTCTCGTCTTTGATTTTACGATCTTGAAGCGTAGAACAAAAGAGATTTGCCAGCATTTAGATCATCGGTTTCTTTTGCCTTTGCACAATCCTCACCTTGACCTTACAGCAACAGAGGAGAGTTGGGAGATTCGTTTTGATGAGAGGCATTACATCTTTCCCCGCAGCGACGTAGTAGAGCTGCCCATCGCAAACTCAACGGCGGAATTGCTTGCACAATATATCTGTGAGGAGATATGTAAGACGCTCGCCGAATATCCAACTGCCCATCTTTCCAACATCATGGTAGGCGTTGAAGAGGCTCCAACCCAGATGGCCTACTATGCCAGAAATCTACAGATGCCAGAATAATTCATCTTCGAATGAGCAATGGGTCATGCCCAACTGTTTTTGGATTTTTTGAGCAGAGGTTTTTTGGGGGGGCGGGGGCGCCCGGGGGG
>CAXTXB010000012.1:11840-30540 GCA_964247965.1 uncultured Dictyobacter sp.
AAAATTTATCACAGGTTTTTTTACCCACTCCAAAAAAACTTTGTTTAAATATTTTTAAAAAATTTGGGCATGACCCATTGCTCATTCGAAGATGAATTATTCTGTGATGATTGAGCGTCCAATAGCCTTTGTCACCGCATGTATCTTAGGCATCAGGGCTGTAAACTGTTCGATTGTCACTGATTGCGCACCGTCTTTGAGCGCCTCGTCAGGATTGGGATGCACCTCGATAAGAAGAGCATCGGTGCCGGCAGCGATTGATGCCAGGGACATAGGACCAACCAGGTCGCGGCGGCCAGTTCCCTGGCTGGGATCGGAGATAACGGGCAGATGTGAAAGGGTCTTGATGAGCGGTATCGCGCTGATATCCATCGTATTGCGCGTCGTTTTCTCAAAGGTACGAATGCCGCGCTCGCACAGAATCACATTGCGATTGCCCTGTGCCAGAATATATTCAGCCGCCAGCAGCCATTCTTCGAACGTAGCTGACATGCCGCGTTTGAGCACGACTGGTGTGTTGGAGCGACCGACCTCATCCAGCAGCATATAGTTTTGCATATTGCGCGTGCCAACCTGCAAAATATCGGCATACTCACTGACCATTGCTACATCGGTTGGTGTCATTACCTCAGTGATAATTGCCATGCCGAATTCTCTGCGCGCCTTTGCAAGCAGCTTTAAGCCCTCTTCGCCCAGGCCACGGAAGCCGTAGGGCGAGGTTGAAGGTTTGAACGCGCCACCACGAAGAATAACCGCACCATCTTTGCGCACCGCCTCAGCCGTCGTCATCAACTGCTGCTCTGACTCCACGGTGCAGGGACCTGCCATCATCACCACTGCGTTGCCGCCAACGCCCACCGTGCCGCCTGCGACACAGGGAACTGGAATCTCCACTATGGTATCTTCTGGATGGAACTCGCGACTTGCTAGCTTGTATGGCTTGGAGACGCGTACGACGCTCTCGACGTTGGGCAAGCCTTCAAGCGACTCACCAACTGAGGGGCTGATGACGCCGATACCGCTGGGAGCGCCTGTAGAACTAATGGCACCCAGGACGCCGATAACGGTACGCTCCACGCCTTGCGATGGATGACCGGTTAAGCCATGGTGCTCTAGAAAATTTAATACGTGCTGGATGTCGGCATTACTACTAGTCGATTTCATTACAACTATCATGAAAAGTGAACTCCTTTGGATCAATCGCTATGGGAAAGCAGAGTTAATTAATCTTAACTCCAAATGAAGGACGCAAATTTACGGCTTCGCGGATGTATACATGTTGTATCTCAGCAGCGCTACGCGTCGTGTTCACATGGATCAGGACGCGAATGCATTTCCCCAGGCTATTGGGGACTGGAATCTCACATGTATTGATTAATGCTGTCTCCGTCCAGCCCAACATACGCGCTGCTACTGCGGGAAACTCTGCGTCCAGATCGTTGGTTACAGAAAAGATTGCACTGGCAATGTCTTCTGGATGCAAATCATTTTTCTGTATCAACAGCTGTAGTAGCTCTTTGGTGGCGGAAAGTATTTCCTCACGGTCGTTGTGCTCTACCGTCGTTGCGCCACGAATACCTCGACAATACATCACGCTCAGCCCATCCTTTTCAAAGAAAATATCTGTTTTTGCTCTTATGGGCATTCTAACAGAAAGGTTTCCCCTATTGTAAAGGATGATGAAAGCTTTTTGTCTGTACTGTCTAACTGTTAATGTGCTTGCTTTTATGTGCAGAAGTAATCCTACATTAGATTTTTGGAAATTATGTCCAGACTAACCTATTTTCTCTGCAAACTCCGAATATAATTTCTTATTGCTATTGCTTGTTCGCCTTCTTTCTGCTGCTCAATTAAATTAACGAGCGCGCTTCCAACCACTGCACCTTCTACCAGGCTTGTGACGGCCTCGATATGCTCTGGTTTTGAGAGGCCAAAGCCAACCGCGAGTGGAATGTTTTTATCAGCTGTAGAACGACGCACGCGCTGTATAAAGCTGTGCAGATGTGGTGGCAGTTCATTGCGTGATCCTGTAACCCCACTGAGTGAAATACAGTAGATAAACCCACCTGGTCCTGCTGCTGTTCGCCGGGCCACATCGACTATGCGCTCATCAGGGGTGGTTGGTGGGATCAAAAACACTAGCGAAAGGCCATTGCGATAGGCCACATCTTGTAAGAAATCGGCCTCTTCAGTGGGGAGATCGGGGATAATTAAACCGCTCACACCGTTAGCCCTGGCCGTTTCGCAGAAGCGTTCAATCCCATAGGCCAGCACGGGGTTATAGTATCCCATAAGCAAGAGGGCGACATCGCTCTTTGCTGAAACCTGGCGAGCCACTTCCATACAGCCTTTCATGGTCATGCCACGTTCAAGGGCAATATGACCGGCATGCTGGATCGTTGCGCCATCGGCGAGTGGATCGCTGAAGGGCATGCCAAGCTCAATAATATCAGCTCCACCTTCGGCGGCGGCGAGTATGATCTCAACCGATTGTGCAGCAGTCGGATAACCACACATGAAGTAAGGGATCAAGACTCCGCGTCCCTCTTGCCTGGCACGTTCGAAGGCAGCTGTAATTTTATGGGCGGGCACATAGCTCGCGCTATCCTGCTGGCCATGATCTATGACCTTGCTATTGATCGCTTCCATTATTTCTCCTGCGTACGTTCAATCTGTGATAGTCGGATGGTGGGCATCCAGTATACCTGTAACAAAGCCGCCACCAGCATATGTCTTAAGCAATGCCTGTAATTCTTCAAGGGCGGCCGAGACATCTGCGCGACCATCCAGATGATGGGCCTCTACGGTAATAATTGCATCCGTTGTATCTAATTGCGCCGCGCTCTGTTCGCTCTGCCGCCAGCACCAGCGGCGCGCAATCACCAGGCCCGTCTCATCCGAAAATATCACCTCGCCCGGCTCTGGATGCTCGACTTCCGCCTGGCCTAACGTTGTATAGCGTTCCTCTCCGCTGGCAAAGTGAACGGTAACAGCTCCTGTCAGGGCGCGGGTGTCGAAGACCGCGACTGGCAATGCATGGCGTATACTAGTCAGGTTACCAATATCGACCAGCGTATTAATGCTTGGAATATCGCCCTTCTTCGTCAAGCGGCGCAAAAGCGCTTCAGCAGCGCTGCGATACTGGGTTGGATTGACATTAAAGGCACTGAACGCACGCCTCCACGCGGCTAGCGAGGGCAATTCGCTCAAAGGAGTATCACCAAGGCGGTGCTTGACTTCCTCCTGCTCAGCCTGGTAGCTCTGTAATAGATCCGGTGCTGTTGGCTGATTCGTCATTCCATGGGCCAGGATGACGCCGCCGACAACCGAGGGATAGCGCGCGAGCAGGTCGGGATCATAACGAAATGTGCTCATGACTTGCCACTTCTCTTTCTCAAGTCTACAAACTCACACCAAGCGCGTTGGCGACCGTCATCATGTCTTTATCGCCACGACCTGATAAGTTCACAATAACAAGCGCTCCTTCTGGCAGCTTGTCCTGTTCGCCCTGCTCCAATAGATAACCAAGGGCGTGGGAGGTCTCAAGGGCAGGGATGATGCCCTCGCATCTGCTCAAAGCCTGTAAGCCGCGCAGTGCGGTTTCATCGCTGGCCGATACGTATGTGGCCCGGCCTGTATCTTTCATATAGCTATGTTCGGGACCAACGCCTGGATAGTCGAGCCCGGCCGAGATGCTGTGCGTATCGAGGATCTGACCGTCTTCGTTTTGCAGCAGATAGCTCATTGCGCCATGCAAGACGCCTGGACTGCCTACGACGAGCGTTGATGCGTGCTTGCCTGGTTCCATGCTGGTTCCGCCGGCCTCAACGCCGATGAGCTCAACTGAGGATGCATCCGCGAAGGGATAGAAAATGCCTATAGCGTTGCTGCCTCCACCTATGCATGCGTAAATGCGATCGGGGAGACGCCCTTCCTGCTCCTGAATCTGCTGGCGTGCTTCAACGCCGATCACCGACTGGTAGTCGCGCACAATGCGTGGATAGGGGGCTGGTCCAGCTGCTGTACCAAACACATAGAACGTTGTTTCGACATTCGTCACCCAGTCGCGAATGGCCTCATTAATCGCATCCTTAAGGGTCTGGCTGCCGCTTTTAACCGAGCGTACTTCAGCGCCCAGCAACTTCATACGGAAGACATTGAGCGATTGGCGCTGGATATCGGTCTCGCCCATATAGACGATACATTCCAGCCCCAGCTTGGCGCAGACAGTTGCCGTGGCCACGCCGTGCTGGCCCGCGCCGGTCTCGGCGATGATGCGCTGCTTGCCCATGCGGCGGGCGAGCATACCCTGTCCCAGTGCGTTATTAATCTTGTGCGCGCCCGTATGTGCCAGGTCTTCGCGTTTGAGATATACTTTAACGCCATGACCGACCATAGCGGAGAAACGCGGCACATAGTGCAAGGTTGTTGGCCGCCCCACATAGCTGTGTAATTCTCTACGCAGCTCCTCCTGGAAGGCCACGTCGCTGCGTGAGTCCTCATAAGCTGCTTCGAGCTCTGTCAACGCAACCATCAAGCTCTCAGGAACGAATTTGCCGCCGAATGCGCCGAAGCGTCCCCGCTCGTCGGGGTAAAGATTGTGCTGGTACGTATTTTGAACGTCTTTATTTTCTACTTGCATAGATAGTATCTTTCTATTTGCCCACTACACGCCGCATATTTTGTAGGCGCAAGCGGGCGGATATCTTATTTCGCTGTCACTAAAGTCTGTCGTACGTGCTCGATAAACGTGCGTATCTTTGCAACGTCTTTCCGTTTATCCGTCTCGACGCCGCTGCTGACATCAACTCCCCATGGATGGACTTGCTCGATCGCCTGGGCTACATTTTCGGGTGTCAAACCGCCGGCAAGCAAGATTTTATGCTCCTGTGCGACCTGGCGTGCTAGATCCCAATCACTTGTTCTGCCCGTTCCGCCCCAGGCTGAGGTTGGAGTATCCAGTAAGAGACGCCAGGTAACGGATGCATACTGCGCGAGAAGCTCTCTATCCATCGTCTCTTTAAGCGGAAGGGCTTTGATGACAGGGCGCTTGATCTGCTGGCAGAACTCGGGTGGCTCGTTGCCGTGTAACTGAACATAGTGAAGACCTGCCTGCTCTACGACATCGTTGATATAGCTGGCATCTTTGTTGACGAAGACGCCGACCAGGTCGGGCTGTCCTTGCGCTGGTTGTGCATAACTCCGAGAGGCTTTAAGAAGCACTGGAATCTGCTCTGGCTGAATGTAGCGATGGCTGGGCTCATAGAACATAAAGCCAAGCATATCCGCTCCTGCCTCTACTGCAGCATCTATATGTTCGGGCACACGTAAGCCACAGATTTTCACCTGGGTGCCTTCGTTCGCGCCTTCGAGCAGCATCTGTATCTGAGCAGGAACATCTGGTGAGGTAACAAGTGATTCCCCAACGAGCATCGCCTGCACATCGTAGCGGGCCAGGCGGCGGGCGTCCGTCTGCGTATGAATACCACTTTCCGCGACTACCACACGATCGGCTGGAATCACCTGACGGATGTCGCGGATCAGATACGGATGCATCTTAAAGGTGACCAGATCGCGGCTATTCACACCAATAATAAGGGCACCTGCATTGATCGCGCGCTGTGCCTCCTCACGGCTGTGTACCTCGACCAGGGCATGCATACTCAGGCTGTTAGCGAGCTGGAGAAGGTGCTGCAGTTGTGCATCATCCAGGATGGCACAGATGAGCAGAAGAGCATCAGCACCCCAGGCCCGCGCTTCAAAAACCTGATATTCGTCTACGATAAAATCTTTGCGCAACACAGGAACACTGACAGCATGCTTGATAGCCGTTAGATATTCAGGTGAGCCAAGGAAGAAATGTGGCTCCGTCAAGACAGAGATCACGGAAGCGCCACCAGCCTCGTAGGTGCGTGCCATCGCGACCGGATCAAGATTGGGAGCCAGCATCCCTTTGGAGGGCGAGGCACGCTTCACCTCGGCAATTAGATGGACTTGCGATCGAGGCTCGAAGGCCTCTAGCATATTCCTTGGGTGCGCCTGCTCTCCCGCAAGTTGCTGTAGCCGCTCCAATGGAAGCTCCTGCTTGCGCTGCACTAGGTCCAGGCGCGTTTGTTGCACAATACGATCAAGAAACATAGTTACTTACCTACCTGCTAACTATCCTATCTACCATACGTCTGTGAGCACTCGATTACCTCTGCCAGCTTACGCTTCGCCTTCCCCTCGCGTAGTGTTGCGTGTGCCACATGAATACCATCGACTAAAGACGCGACCTGCTCGCCTGCTACTAGCGCGGCAGCAGCATTCAAACAAATCATCTCCGTCGCAGGCGTATTTACATAGCTAGAGAGGAGTTCACGCAGCACCGATGCGTTATACGCAGGATCACCACCCTGGAAGCTCTGACGGTCGGTAACTGTAGTCAGGCCGACACCTTCAGGTGTAATAGTGTACTCACGTAACTCCTGGCCTGCTTGCACCTCGCAGATATGGGTGGGCGCACTTAGCGAACACTCATCCAGCCCGTCCTCGCCATGAACAATTAAGGCATGATAACAACCCATATGCAACAAGACCTCGCCCATTTTGCGTAGTAGAGAGGGATCTGGCACGCCGAGCACCTGATAAGGCGTATGGGCGGGATTGGTCAGCGGACCCAGGATATTAAAGACTGTGCGGATACCAATTTCGCGCCGAGTGGGTCCGACGTATTTCATCGCCGGGTGATAGGCCTGCGCGAACATGAAGCCAAAGCCACATTCTTGCACGCTGCGAGCTAAAGCCTCGGGACCCAGATCAATCTTCATGCCCAGCGCCTCCAGCACATCAGCGCTGCCACATTTACTGGTAGCCGAGCGGTTGCCGTGTTTCGCCACAGAAGAGCCAGCTGCGGCGGCTATAATGCCGGCCGCAGTTGAGATATTAAGCGTGCCAGATACATCGCCACCGGTACCACAGGTATCCAGCGCGCGTGCAGCTGTTTCCTCGTTCAGGTGTACCTGGACGGCCTTCTCACGCATGACCTGGGCGAAGCCAGTAATCTCTTCGACCGTTTCTCCCCCTGGGCGCAGGCGTAACGCGGTAAGAAAAGCTCCCATCTGCGAAGGGGTTGCCGCACCCGTCATAATTTCTTCCATTGCTGCTGCTGCCTCTTCCGTGGTGAGTGTGGCTCCAGCCGCTATGTGAGTTATAGCCTCGCGAATCATTACAAGCCCTCTCTAGACTTCAGATAGTCTATCTGGAGTTCCTACTGCAGTAAAAAGTTGCGTAGCAAATCTTTTCCGGTCGATGTCATAATAGACTCAGGATGAAACTGCACGCCTTCAACTGGATAGGAACGATGTTTTAGCCCCATAATAATGCCGTCTTCTGTTTGAGCTGTGACCTCAAGCTCTGCTGGAAGCGTAGCATCTTCAACAATCAAGCTATGATAGCGATTGGCCTCAAATGGCTGTGGGAGTCCACGAAAGACGCCCTGTCCGTCATGATACATAAGGGATGTTTTGCCATGCATCGGTTCTGGAGCGCGAATGACGCGTCCGCCATACACCTGACCAATGGACTGATGACCCAGGCAAACGCCCAGCGTTGGGATACGAGGTCCAAAGGTTGCAATGACTGCGCACGAGAGACCGGCTTCGTTAGGCGTGCATGGCCCTGGTGATACAACAATATGATCAGGTTGCATCTGTTCTATTTCGTCCAGGCTCACCTGGTCGTTGCGCAGAACCAGGACCTCCGCTCCTAGTTCTGCCAGGTATTGATAGAGGTTATAGGTAAAGCTATCGTAGTTGTCGAGCAGCAGCAGCATATTACATCCTCTCTGCCTGAATTACGGATGTTTTGTCCATCTGTCTGTTTGCCTGCGCAATATATTCGGCCTCGTCGAGGGCGCGTAAGAGCGCACGTGCTTTATTGAGGCTCTCGTGGTATTCATTCTGTGGAGTCGAATCGACGACCACGCCCCCACCGGCTTGAATATAGGCGCAGCCATCTTTAATAACCATCGTACGCAAGGCGATGGCTGTTTCCTGGTTGCCGCTGTGGCTGAAGTAACCAACCGCTCCTGCGTAAACGCCGCGCTGCTCACCTTCTAGTTCGCTGATAATCTCCATCGCACGAATCTTGGGCGCGCCCGAAACTGTGCCCGCTGGAAAGCCTGCGCGTAAAGCATCGAAGGGCGACATATCAGACCGCAATTGCCCACTAACATTGGTAACCAGGTGCATTACGTGCGAGTAGCGTTCAATGGTCATAAGCTCACTAACCTGGATCGAGCCTACTTCGCTGACCCGTCCAACATCGTTACGGGCCAGGTCTAGCAGCATAACGTGCTCAGCCCGCTCTTTAGGATCGTTTTGCAGTTCGATGGCCAGGAGCTCATCGCTTTGTTTATCGACTCCACGTGGGCGCGTCCCAGCAATTGGACGAATCGTCACCTCGTTGTCCTCGTAGCGTACGAGTAGTTCTGGTGATGCACCGACGATATGGAAATCCTCAAGATCCAGAAAGAACATATAGGGAGATGGATTGATTGCTCGCAAGGCGCGATAAACCGTGAAGGGTGATGCGTTAACGTGCCGGCTCAGCCGTTGAGATGGAACGCCCTGAAAGACATCACCCGCGCGAATATACTCGATCGACTTGCTCACCATTTCTTCAAACTCTGCCTGCGTGCGGTTTGATCTTACCTTTAGCGCAGCCTCATCATAGCTCGGCTCAGGCTCCTGAGGAAGTTGCAGCGGCTGATGCAGGCGTTCCTGGACATTGTTAATGATTGCAATTCCACGCTGGTATTCAGCTTCCAAGTCCGGAGCGTCGAGGTGAAGATGAGTCACAACCCGAACACGATGCCGCACATGGTCAAAGATCAGCGTTGTCTCCGTAAAGGTGAAAACAGCCAGCGGCAGATCTAATGCATTTGGCGTGGGTACTGGGAGACGCTCAAACCGCGCGGCGGTGTCATAAGAGAGGTAGCCAACCGCACCGCCAAAAAATTGTGGCAGGCGGTCATGTGAGCTATTAGGTGGTGTAAGCAGGCGATACTGCCCGAGTTCCACCTCAATAAATTTGAGCGGATCATGGCAGAGAATATCTTCGCTGGCCTTCCCATCTTCTTTCCCGTGCATCCTGCGCAGGCTAACCGTGTCACCGCGTTGGATCATAACCAGGTAAGGGTCGATGCCAATAAAAGAATAGCGAGCCACCTGCTCACCCCCAGAGACACTCTCAAGCAAAAAACTATAGGGTTTCTGGGCCGTTTTGCAGTAAGCTGAGACCGGCGTTTCCATGTCAGCCAGGATATCGCTATAGAGTGGGAGCAGCGGGCGGCGAGGATCGTTTCCTTGCTCGCCCCCATGCTGCCTCTCCTCAGCAGAGAGCTGCTTGATTTCATCGAATGTTGGATGATACATCTTTACACCTGTTTGTATATGTTAGTGAGAATCAGGGTTGCATCTCATCTGTTGTCTTTGAAGCGCTAGCCCAGTCCTACAGCATTTTTTAAGCGTTGAAGCGTTGACTCCGCAATTGGACGCACTTCGTCAGCCCCTTGTTTGAGAATAGCCTCTAAGGTTGGCATGTCGTTAATCAGCTCGTTATACCGTTGCTGAATAGGGGCCAGGGTCTCGACAAGGCGCTCTGTCAGGGCTGCTTTAAAATCACCGTAGCCCTTACCCGCAAAATCGGCCTCGATCTCCTGTTGTGTCTGACCGGTAATAGATTGGTAAATGGTGAGCAGGCTTGTGATTCCAGGCCGCTCAGGATCGAAGGCGACCAGGCGTAGCGAATCCGTTGTCGCACGTCCAATCTTCTGCTTGATTATTTTCGGGCTATCGAGCATCGTAATATAAGCATTTGGATTGGGATCGCTCTTGCTCATCTTCTTCGTCGGCTCTTCCAGCGACATAATGCGCGCACCAACCGTGCGGATCTGCCCTTCCGGAATAGTAAACACACGCTGTTTATATCGTGCATTAATGCGCTGTGCAACATCGCGGGTTAATTCGATATGCTGCCGCTGGTCATCGCCTACCGGGACATAATGAGTCTGATAAAGTAAGATATCGCTAGCCATAAGTACAGGATAGCAATAGAGCCCGGCGTCGACCGAATCCAGGTCGTTGCCCGCTTTGGATTTAAACTGCGTCATACGGTTGAGCCAGCCCATAGGGGTGAAACAATTGAGAATCCAGCTCATCTCTGCGTGCTGATGCACGTGCGATTGCACAAAGAGCTTGCACTTGTTCGGGTCTAAGCCACAGGCGATATAGAGCGCAGCTAGCTTCCGTGTGTTGGCGTACAACTCTTTTGAATCGATGGGTAGCGTGATTGCGTGTAGATCGACAATGCAAAAGATATTATCGAACTGATCTTGTGTTTCAACCCAGTTGCGAATGGCCCCCAGGTAGTTGCCCAGGTGAATGTTTCCCGTCGGCTGTATGCCGGAAAAAACCCGCTTTTTTACCTGCGTATCCTTCTGTACGGCTTGCGATTGAATTGCTTCACCAGTGTCTAGCGACATAAGTTCGTTACCTCCCCGGAGTATTTACCTTGAAAATGCTAGTAAAAAAGACCAATAAAAAACGCCCCTCATCCATGCAAGGACGAGAAGCGTGAATTGAAATATCGCTTTCGTGGTACCACCCTGATTTAGATTATCTGCTCACTCCAGGTCTAACCTCATGCGTGAGTAGACGATCCCTTTTGCCGGATACGGTGCTATCCTATGCTCAAGAGAAGAGATTGAGCAAAAGTGAGAACACATATATCCTGTCCTCGATAACGGGGGACATTCCGAAAGAGTGCTACTAGTTCCTGCGCTACCTGCGCGCATGGAAGAACCGTTCGCTCTTTAGCTACCAGGCCCATTCCATAACCAGACTGGTGTCGGTTTCCACCGTACCCAACTCTCTGTGCCCATACAGGCTATGTACTTTTCCTGTTCGTCGCTTCTACTATTGTGCTTGTAAAAAAGTATACAGCGACATATGTAAGGATGTCAAGGGCCAAAACACTCCTGGATACATCCAAATTTCAGCATTTACACCTTGTATACTATTAAGCAAGAGATTTATTCAGTATGGAAGACCTCTTTCATGATAGTCCACCAGTCACCTTCTTTATGTTGGGGAACGGGTTCCTGCATTGGATCGGTGAAGGTCCACCACTTCTGGGTAGAGGGGTCAGCAGCCATCTTCTGCATATCGGCCGCGAAGTCGTTGCCAATATATTCGAAATAGGAGAAGAGCCAGGTGTCATAGCGGAAAATGGAGTAATTGCGAATATTACAATCGTGAATAGTGGCGAGCACGCTGGGCCATACTTCGGCATGAATTTGTTCATACTCAGAAATGGCCTCTGGTTTGATCTTGATGACTTGCCCATAACGTTGCATATGATATTCTCCTCGCAAGCGATGTTATTCTAGTACGACGACAGTGTGCGATCCCACTGGAGGCAGATGGATGCTTACAGAGTCTTTATCACTCATAAGGGTAATCACAAGAGATAGCCCTACAAGCAGCGAAAAACCAGAGCGATTTACCGGCCACCAATGCCTGTTAGAGCAATGCCTCTCACCAGATAGCGCTGGAGAAAAATCACGAGAATAATCCCAGGCAAAACCGAGATTGTCGCGCCAGCCATCATATAACTCCATTCAGTACCGTGCTGTCCCTGAAACATCTGCAAGCCGAGAGGGATAGTGACGACATCTTCGGTATTAATAACGATGAGAGGCCAAAGGAAATTATTCCAGAAAGAGATGAAGGTAAAGAGGCCCAAAACGCCCAGAGCAGACCTGGATAAGGGCAAGATAATATTCCAGAAGATGCGCAAGCGGGAAGCACCATCGATCAAAGCGGACTCCTCCAATTCCAGCGGAATCGTTTTGAAGAACTGGCGCATCAGGAAAGTACCAAATGCAGTAAATGCCCCCGGAATGATAAGCGCCTCGTAAGAATTGATCCAACCCAGGTAACGCATAATCAAAAATTCAGGAATGACCAGAACCGCCTGAGGGATGAGCAACGTACCCACATAGACGAAGAAGATCCCATCACGACCGGGAAACGTGAGACGGGCGAAGGCATAAGCGGCCAGACTAGACGTAATCATAACCAGAATAGTACCCGTTATGGCCACGAACAGAGAGTTCAAAATAAAATGTCCAAAGGGAAGGTAGGTCCACACGGCCACAAAGTTGTCCAACCGGATGGGATTTGGGAACAGCGTTGGTGGAAACTGATAGACCTGGCTATTGGGCTTGAGGGCCGTATCCAACATCCATATGAAGGGGAACAATACCACCAACGAGACAATGATCAACAGCGTGTGAGAAATAACACTTCCAATCGGAAAACGTGCAGTTGGCCTCTTTGCTAACACTTCAGACTTCATAATGCACCCACTTCCTCTGTAGAATAAACTGAAACAGTGTGACCACCAGGATAAGTAAAAAGATCACCGCTGAAACTGTCGCAGCATAGCCCATCTTGTAGTATTGGAAGCCATTTTGATAAGCATAAAGAACAAGTGTTGTTGTATCGATCCCTGGTCCTCCCCCGGTCAAGATATAAACCTGGTCAAAGACCTGAAAAGAGCTAATGAGCGTCAGCACTAAACCAAAGAA
Source organism: uncultured Dictyobacter sp. (assembly GCA_964247965.1). Taxonomy (GTDB): domain Bacteria; phylum Chloroflexota; class Ktedonobacteria; order Ktedonobacterales; family Ktedonobacteraceae; genus Dictyobacter. Next base: position 24,475 of record CAXTXB010000012.1, read on the forward strand.
CAGAGAAGGAGAGAGCAAGGGTATAGTAATGTGCCGGAAGAGGTTCCAACGTGTCGCACCATCAATAGCAGCCACTTCATAGAAATGTGGTGGAATATTCTCTATGCCAGCCGAGAAGACGAGCATATTATACCCAAAATTGTACCACAACGACATAAGAATCACAGCGGGCATAGCCCATCTATCGGAAGCCAACCAGTTAGGACCATGAATGTGGAAGAAAGCAAGGAGAGTCTGGTTGATGATGCCAGACTGATCGTACATAAGCAACCAGACCAGCGCAACACCCACAGCCGGAGTCAGAACAGGCATAAACATAATAATGCGAAACACATTCTTAAAGCGAATCGGTCCCGATAACCAGACGGCCATACCTAATGAAACAAGCATGTTCAATGGCACATAACCAAACACAAAGTAGAGAGTATTAATGAGCAACTGGTGGAAGACAGGATCAACCGTGAATAGCTGAACATAGTTACTAAAACCAGCAAACTCAGGTGGAGTAAGTAAGGACCACCTGAAGAAACTGAGCCCAAAAGCAGCTATCAAGGAAAACAGGGTAAAAACCAGGAAACCTACTATGTTGGGTAAGAGAAAGAGGTAAGCGATCCCTGTGTTTCTCCACTGCGAACGGCGGACAAACTGCTGGTTTTGAGAAGGGGTATGCGAGGCGTATGCCTGTCCAAAGGACGTTACCTCTCCGGTAGCGGCCTGGACACGATCAGGTTTTTTAATACTCATTTTTCCCTCGCGACGTGGTGGTATAGAGTGCGTTGATTAACATAAACAGATCTACTGCTGGAAGAACATCTCATAAGGCAGTGCGATGAGACAATTGAGGTCCAAACAAACGGAGACCCCGACTATCAGTAGCTAGTAAGGGTCTCACAGGCATTATGAATTGCCAGATTGTTGTTGAATAGTTGATAGGGCGGAGGTAGCGGTTTGCTGACCTGCGACAACTTTCACTCCATATTGCTGGAAGAGCGTCTGAGCCTGATTCCAGTTCGCGGTCGTCACTTCTGGTACAGCATGCGCGTTCGCATAGGTTAGTGTCGATTCAGCGCCAGGGACTGCGTTTTTGTACCAGTACTGCTGCTGGGCGGTACGTGCGGAAAATGCACGGCCGGAGTTTGCCAGGTACTGCTCAGCTTCAGGGCCAGTCAGCACGCTGATAGCCTTCCAGGCCGCATCAGCATTTTTGGTTGTGGCCGAGATGCCGAAACCAGAACCAGCTGTAACAGTAACCTGCCCTTTGCTCAGGGAAGGAATGGGAGTAGTACCAATAGAAAACTTGGCCGACGACTTAAAGTTAATGAGGTCCCAGGGTCCATCCACGATCATACCAATGTTGCCAGCCGCCCAGAGGAAAGCCGCATTGTTTGATTCTGTCACCGAGAGGGTGGGTGAGGCATGGTACTGGTAAGCGAGCTTGGCATACTCTTGATATGTAGACGCAAATTGCGGATTACTCAGGTTCAATTTGCCATCAGATGTGAGATACTGTCCACCATCTGAAAGAATGAATGGTAGCACACCATCAAGAGTGGGATTAGCGATAAAGCCATGATCATTGCCGTGTGACATCTTCTGTGCGGCCGCTAAGAACTGCGCATATGTCCAGCTATTGGTTGGCTCGGGGACGTTGTACTTCTTAAACAGGTCTTTGTTGTAGAAGATGACAAGCGGTCCGAAGTCGTAAGGGAGTGCGCGTACTTCGTTCTGGTAAGTAAGGCCTTTGACGATTGTCGAATCGAACGCAGAAATATCAAAATTGTTCTGTTTAATGTAAGAGCCTAGAGGAAGATAGTTAACAGCAAAACCTGGTGTGTGCTGGCTTTGCAAAGAGATGATATCCGGCATCGTACCACTGGCAGCTTCACTCTCAAGCTTTGTCCAGTAGTTTGCAAATGTCGTCGTCTGAAACTTAATGTGGATGTTCGGATACTTTTTGGTCACCAACGCCGCATCATACTCCCACGCCTGGACCTCCGGATTTGATGCAGTCCACATGGACCAGGTCAGAGTCACAGGTCCGTTATTACTGTTGCTATTAGAACCGGTTTGCTGAGCAGTACCACCGCATCCTACAAGGAATACGCACAGAATAAGAAATACACTAGTAAGGACACTTTTGACGGATGCTCTCGACAGCATATCCTGCCTCCTTAGTCAACTTTGAACTAAAGCGATCAATGATTGAACGTCGTTAATTGCCAACCTGTGAAGTGAGGATTTAGTGTTTATGAAATCATTTTCATGAATATGAGTTTACATACTAAAAATGCACTTGTCAAGAGCTTAGATATTCTCAAGTGGTGTGCAATGCATAGCACTGATGGACATAAAAATGCACGTTTCCAGGGGATATCCCCCTCTCCCTCAGCGTAAATTGACAAATAATCTCCGCAACCGTATACTTAAATCTACAAGAGCGCCACAATGTGCATACGCTATGTATAGCTTGAAAATATTTTCAAATATATGAAGAGGAAAGTTGATGAGAAGCCTCAAGAAAGAAGAAATGGTCGAAGATTATGGCGAACATTCAAGAAGTAGCGAGACGGGCAGGCGTCTCTATTTCGACTGTATCGCGCGTGTTGAATGGTACTGCACGTGTCAATAACGACGTGAAAGAGCGGGTCCTGGTAGCTATCGAAGAGCTAGAATATCGACCAAGCCGGGCTGCACGTTCGCTGCGTGCCAATCACTCGACTATCATTGGACTACTCATATCTGATATCCAGAACATTTTTTTTATGGATCTGATTAAGGGTGTTGAAGATATAGCATTGCGTAACGGCTATAGTGTGCTATTGTGCAACTCGGATGAGAACCCTCAACGTGAACAGCAGTACCTTGAAGTCCTCTATGACGAGCGCGTGGCCGGACTTATTATTGTGCCGACACGTGAGCAACTGAACGGTCTGGAGCACTTCCGCGAACGGAATATCCCCATAGTAGCAGTAGACAGGCGCATCAAAAGCAAGAGTATTGATGCGGTACTAGTCGATAACATACAAGGCGCACGCGAGGCAGTGAAACACCTGACCAGTAATGGATACCAGCGCATCGGCACGATCATAGGGCCAAAGACAATCACCACAGGATATGAACGACTGGTAGGATATCGGCAGGCGCTGGAAGAGGCTGGTATTGCTCACAATCCTATGTTTGAAAAGTTCGGTTCCTTTAAAGAGGAAAGTGGTCGACAAGCAACAAATGAATTGTTAGCCTTAAATCCCCGTGTCGACGCACTCTTTGTAGGCAACAACTCGATGACGATCGGAGCATTAGATGCATTGCATCATCACGGTCTGCGTGTACCCGACGACATAGCCCTTATCGGCTATGATGCAATGCCCTGGACGGCTCTTGGCTCTATTTCACTTACAATGGTGATCCAACCTGTCTATGAACTCGGTGTAACAGCAGCGTTGCGGCTTTTCCAGCGTTTGCAGAATCCAGGCGAACAAACACGACAGGAGATTATTCTGACACCTACGCTGCGTATCCTTGGCTCCTCAGCTCCCCGTGAGCAACCAGTGAGCACACTCTCCAACACAAAGAAAGAAACCTTTTAAGTCAAATTTCGCAATTGTACTGCAAAAATCATCGTATCCTGGCTTCTAGACCGTACTGAGATGATAGTCACACTCTTGCTCTTGCTACAGTACATCCACATATCTTGGCGATATAACTTTTTCATTATATTATGCCATCAGATTGCTCTAGACCATGAATGTAACATACAGAAATGTGTTGTTTTCTAGAAAGAGACATATTGTATTATCTAAAATCGGTACTAGTCTGTTAATCTTCATTTGATGGGTATTGATAGTTGATAAACCTAGCATTCAAGTGGATTGAAGCTTTACATTCACCTTCCAAATGAGCCTTAACAGATTAGTACTATTCTGGCACAGCTTATTTTGTGGGCCGGTCACTCACCTAATGCAGTGGGTCGGTCCAGTACATTAATGCACGTACACTGTTCACATACTTCCAGTTGAAGATCCCGCGATGAAGCACACTCCATCCGCCCTCGTTGTAAGCACTGATAACCTCATTCAGGTTGCCGTGAAAACCATTCATAAGGGAACGGAGATAGATCGCTCCTAGTTCAATATTATCCGATAGCTTGTAAGGATTATAGGACATCCCTGTCTGTCTATCGAGGCCAGAAGCAGTATAGGGCATAATCTGCATGACACCGATGCCTCCATCACGGGAGATAATATGCTGGTTCCATCCACTCTCTTGCCATGCTATAGCTAGAAGCAAACCAGCAGACAAACCATAACGAGCCGCAGCCTGCCGAATTTGTGTAGAAACCTGTGCACTGTTCGACCATTCCAAGGCATTATAAGCGTACCAGCGTACAGAACCATTAGGGAGCATCCCATCGGTACTAAAACCTCTAGAGTTCATAGGATAATCAATGCAGAGAACTTGACCTACAAAAATGAGGTTGACGTTGCGAACATGATTGATACGCGCCAGGTCCCAAATAGTGGAGCGGTAAGAGAAGGCTATATCTCCCAGTGTATCTCCCGGCACAACTCTATGCCAGGTGCATGTGTGACCCGCCTCTACTGTTGTAGCCGCATAAGCAGTCGTAGCATTCTCTTGTGTCATAACAAAAGAACCCGAAAATAGTAGACATGTAAATACGATGAGCACTAAATTCTTTACATTAAAAGGGCACCCATAGACAAGGTCCCCAGAGGGCAAAAAGTTGCCACTTCGTAACAGGGCCTTCTGTCTTGCAGTTTGTTCCATACTTCCACTTCTCCTTTCTCATCCACTATAGCCCTCATCTCAATTGCTAGATAGAAATAGAAGAGACCAACGTCTGATCATAATGGAGTGCTTCAGGTTTAAAAAAAGCAAATAGTGTATAAAATAATATGGGTAGAGTCTCTTCATGCCTGTATAGACTGAAGCCATAAAAAATGCTACACTAGTGCTGCAGCTTGGGTAGAGAAGAGACACGTTGTTGTAGGGTCTTTTAGGGAGCAGGAAATACATATAGTAAAGAAGAAGTGGAGTGGAGTCTATTTTCAGATAAAGAAGGCCCTCTTGCAGTGTAGAGTGAGTACGTCTTTTGCCAGGGCAGAATAGGATATGCTGGAATGAAAACTGAAGAAATTCTAAGTGCAACTGTCGAAGAATACCTGGAAACGATTTATAACTTAAGCATGGAAGATGAACCAGTGATAGGTGCCCGTCTTGCCGAACGCTTTCATGTTTCAGCCCCCACTGTAACTGAGATGCTGAAGCGGCTCGTGCGCGATGGATATATTGAAATGGATAATAAACGTCATGTCACCCTTACAGAAGCAGGTGACAAGGCTGCCGAAGCTGTATTACGCCGCCATAGATTGACGGAACGCTTCCTCGTAGACATGCTAGGAATGCAATGGCACGAGGTGCACGAAGAGGCTTGCCGCCTGGAACATTTTATTTCGGGGGCGGTGGAATCGCGCGTAATTGCTAGTTTGAATAATCCGACGACATGCCCACATGGTAATCCTATCCCGGGCTCGGTTCCCAATGCACGAACCTATCTGAAAGACAACCATGCTGTACGTTTATCCACTGTTCCAATAGGAACCCAGGTGAAAATTTTGTGTGTCTCTGAGGTTGTTGAGGATGAGGAAGCCTTGATTCTCTACATGCATGAGAAGGGTCTCATTCCAGGCATTCAGCTTCTTGTACTTGCACAGACAAGTGAAGCCATTCCATCTATCTCTAACCAGGAGCAAGCGGGTGAAGAAGTGAAACTACTTGTCGCTGACCACGTTGTAAATATTAGTGGAGTTGCCGCGACAAAACTATGGGTCACCCACGTTAAGTAGACGAAAAAACATCCTGGTGCCTGAAGTAGAGTTCTTCAGTCTGTAGCACAAGATCAACTCTATGCTTAGCCGGGTAAGTGATACCTGGACTTCTTTCTTGTATAGATAATGATCTATGTGAGCATCCACTACAGTTATATATAGAAGAGCCATCGTTGTATCAATTTTGGCATTGATAGCAAGGATATATAAAGAGGAATGC
>CAXTXB010000013.1:0-29395 GCA_964247965.1 uncultured Dictyobacter sp.
TGGGAGAATGAAGTTGCCAGAGAGAATAAGAAGCGCCCCCAGAAGACTCATTATGACTCCAACACGAGCAGATTTTGATGATGATATCATAAAGACTTCCTTTCTCGGAATTTGATAGCGATCGTCACACAAAGCTTGAAAGGCTCTGTGTTCATAATACTTTGGTTGTCGTTGAAGGGAGAGTGTCATCTGTCCCATTCTCTTCCACAATTCTCAAGAAAGTTGCTCACTCTTCAAGTCATTTATCAGGTGAGAAGGAGAAATTCAGATGAATCTAGTCCCATGCTTCTCGCAAAATCCTGCCACGATATGGATATTTTTTATAGCTAGCGGGAGCAAACTTACGATTTCAAAAGAAATATCTTCTTTTTCGCAAAAAACGTTGACTTTTTCAATAGGTGTACTTATACTATAGAAAGTTCATCCATCTTTAAGTTGTACATAACACTTTCATTTCGTAAAGAGGTATATGACATATGGTGGAAGTGCGACAAGATGCTCGCCCACGGATTGGGATTTTTGCTATTGGTTTGGCAACATATTGGCCTCAATTTGAGACATTGTATCCGCGTTTACAAAGCTATCTTTCTCAAGTTGAAGACCGTATGGCACTATGGGCTGATATTATTTCGGCGGGAATGGTTGACTCGGCTGAGAAGGCGCATGAGGCAGGAAACCTGTTCTTGCGCGAACAGGTTGATCTAATTTTTATTTATGCTGCGACCTATGCTACTTCTTCTCAGGTGTTACCAGCCATTCAGCAGAGGCATGTACCCGCGATTGTTTTAAATCTTCAACCGACCTCGACTTTGGATTACGAGGCTATGACAACTGAAGAATGGCTTGCCAATTGTTCAGCTTGTTGTGTCCCTGAAATTGGAGGTGCGCTCACTCGTGCTAGACTACCATTTCGAGTGCTTTCTGGCACTTTGGAAGAGAACTCGCCTGTTTGGAATGAGGTAGAGGAATGGTGTCGGGCGGCTGGAGCAACGCACGCGTTGCGTGGTTCGCGTATCGGTTTTCTTGGACACACATATCCAGGCATGCTAGACCTTTATTCAGACTTCACTGCGATTCATGGACAACTGGGTAACCACGTTGAAGTATTGGAGATCGACGACCTCGTCGTCCGTGTCCAGACGGCGACAGAGGAAGAGATACGTGCGAAAATACACGAGATTGAGAGTATCTTTGATGTGGCGACTTCTTCTGGTGATCCAATCGCTACACAGATGGGGTCAGAGGACCTTGCTTGGAGTGCTCGTGTTGCGGTTGGACTGGATGCGCTGGTGAGGGATTTCCGTCTTAATGGCCTGACCTACTACTATCGAGGATTGCAGGAAAACGAAAACGAACGAGTAGTTGCGGGGATGATTGTAGGTGCCTCTCTGCTCACAGCGCGAGGCATCCCATGTAGCGGCGAGGGGGACCTTAAAAATGCTCTCGCGATGCTCATCATGGATAGACTGCATGCTGGTGGAAGTTATACAGAAATTTACGCTATGGATTTGCTGGAACAATTTGTGTTAATGGGTCATGATGGCCCAGGTCATGTTGCCATTTCGGAGCAGCGTCCTGTCTTACGTAAACTCAAACTGTATCATGGCAAGCGTGGCTTTGGAGTCTCGGTAGAATTTAAGGTCAAGCTGGGTGCTGTCTCCATCCTGGGTGTTACACAACGGGCTGATGGTGCTTTGAAATTTTTGATTAGCGAAGGTGAAAGTATATCAGGGCCAACGTTCCACATTGGCAATACCAATAGTCGGATTCGCTTCCAACACGATCCAGCGGCCTTTGTCTCTCGCTGGAGTGAAGAGGGTCCGACACACCATATGGCCCTTGGCGTAGGTCATATCGGAGCATTATTGGAGAAGGTCGGCTATCTCTTAGAAGTTCAGACGGTGCGCGTGGATAGATGAACACACGTTATGTTCACTGTTTCCTTTCTTTGAAGAGGTCAAAATGAATACGCAAGCTCGGCGCAAAAAAATTGAGGAGGTTTTGCATGCTGAAGGGTTTTGTAATGTAACTTCGCTTGCCAAACTCCTGGGAGCTTCTGAAGTGACCATTCGCAATGACTTGAGCACTCTGGAAGATGAGGGGAAGGTCACGCGCATTCATGGGGGCGCTATCCTGGCGGCGGAGCACTTACGTGGAGAGCACTTTGAAGAGCGTACAGTGGTGAATCTGGGTAAAAAGCTATGGATTGCACGGCGAGCCGCCGAACTCGTTGATAATTACGATAGCCTGTTGCTTGACGCCAGCACCACAGCTTTCTATATGGCAGACTATTTGAAAAATCACCGAGGCCTGACAGTTTTTACCAACGGCATCGAAGTGGCCTTTCGGCTAGCAGAGAATCGCTCGAATAAAGTGATTTTGATTGGAGGGCTTTTACGTCCAGAAACAGCCTCTTTGACGGGCCAGTTTGGCAGCGAGATGCTAAGAAGCGTACGAGCCAAAAAAGCCTTTGTTTCTTGCACTGGCTGGTCGCCTACACTGGAATTGATGGATGGAGACCTCTTTGAGGCACAACTCAAGAAAGAGATGGTCGAGGCTAGCGAATCCGTCTATCTTCTGGTGGATTCAAGCAAATTCGAGAAACAGGGCGTTGCTCCTTTCGCACCACTCAGTCGCATGAGCATGGTCATTACCGATGATCAGGTAAACGCGCTTGCGCTGTCTCAGTTAAGAGAGTCGGGTATCCTCGTAAATGTTTGTAGTGAACATAGTACACGAATGATTCGAGGGAGCGAGGGTGAAAAACCCTTACGTCTGGGCTTTGCAAATCAGAATGAGACAGCTCCATTTCAGATGCTCGTGCGCCAGGGCTTGGTGCAGGCTGCGACTGAGGCGAATATTGAATTATTGCTGGCGGACAATCGTGAAGGTGGGCCGACAGCACTAGCGAATGCGCAGTATTTTGCTCAGGAACAGGTCGAGCTGGTAGTGGAGTTCAATACAGACGTACGTTATGGCAATGTCATTATGGAATGTCTACGTACCGCAAATATCCCAGTGATTGCCATCGATATCCCATTGCCGGGTGCTACCTTCCTGGGCGTAGATAATTACAAGGCAGGTTTGATGGCTGGGCGACTCGCAGGTGCGTATGTTGAACAGCAATGGCATGGGCAGTTTGACACATTGCTCTCGCTAGGATTGCCTTCGTCTGGACCTACTCCCGCTGCTCGTACCCAGGGGCAAATTGCAGGTTTGCAAGAAACACTGTCTTTCTCAGAAGAGTCGATTATTCATTTGGATAGTAAAAACACGTATGCTGAAACACATCAGGCTGTCGCTGCACTGCTTCCGGCACTCAAATCCGCTCAGCACGTTGTCATTCTGGGGATAAATGATGAGGCGGTGCTGGGTGCGTTGACCGCTTTTGAGGAGGCTGGTCTCTCCGAACGAGTCATCGCCATTGGGCAAGGTGCCGACCAGAAGGCATTAGAGGAACTGCAGCGTCCTGGAAGCCGCATGATTGGCGCAGTTACTTCATTTCCAGAATACTATGGAGTGTTGATAGTCGATACCGCTTTACAGATTTTACAGGGCAAACAGGTTTCTCCTGCTGTTTACACACATCATGTCCTCGTCCTTGCAGAAGAGATATTCTCCACGCTTGATCTTACCAGACTACTCTATGAAAAGTATCCAGTCTCTCAATACAAGATGATCTCATTTCCCAGGCCGTATTCGAGTAGTATATCAGAAACCAAAGGCATGATGAGCGGTGTATTGTGATCAGCAGAGCAACTTGAAGGAATTCTAGTCTCTCTATCGATATGAGCAAAGCAGAATAGTGACACTTTTCGCTGGAGGAGTTATGTCTAAAAATTCAAATGCGTCCTATGAAGTAGTGGCATACTACTTCCCGCAATATCATCCGGATGCACGCAACGACGTTTGGCAGGGTCAGGGATGGACGGAGTGGGAAATCCTTAAGGCCGCACGTCCTCGTTATCCAGGTCATCGCCAGCCAATTGAGCCTGCATGGGGTTATTTTAATGAAGCCGACCCGGCGTGGGCTGCACGTGAAATTGATCTGGCTGCCGATCATGGAATTACCACGTTTCTCTATGATTGGTACTGGTACGATGAGAAGCCATTTCTCCATGATGCCCTGGAAAGTGGTTTTCTGACCGCCCCGAACAACTCGCGGCTCAAGTTTGCCCTCATGTGGGCCAATCATACCTGGCTCGATCTCTACACAGCACCGTTGAACAAACCTCCATCGATTCTGACCACCGGACGCACCTCGCAAGAGTCGTTCGAGCGTATGACTGATTATGTGATTGAGCACTATTTCTCACGGTCAAACTATCTGACTATCAATGGAGAACCCTACTTCTCAATCTTTGAACTGGCGACCTTCGTTGACGGCCTTGGTGGTCTTGATGGCGCAGAGCTCGCTCTTGAACGGTTCCGCGCGAAAATGCTGGCCGCTGGTTTTCCTGGGTTGCATCTCAATACGATAGCCCCGACTATGAACAATTTGCCTGGTGAAGTGCTCCTTTCTGATCCTGTGCAAACGATTAAGCAGTTGCGCTTTTCCAGCGTCACCTCGTATAACTGGTACCAGCTTTATACTCCCTTGCAAGAAGCCTTCCCAAGCGTTAACTACGCTGATGTCGCAGCATATAACTACGCCGCCTGGACAGCGTTAACAGAGCGTTTCCCCATGCCCTATTACCCTGGTGTCACTATGGGATGGGATCCTAGTCCACGCACAGATCAGCATGTAGATTACGTACATGGCAACTATCCCTGGACACCCATCTATGAAGGTAACACTCCTGCAGCATTTAAAGATGCATTGATCCAGGTCAAATCCTTTCTGGACCACTCACAGGCGAATGAGAAATTGTTCACCTTGAATGCCTGGAATGAATGGACAGAGGGGAGTTACCTTTTACCAGATACAGTACATGGAACCGCATACCTAGAAGCGATTAAGGAGGTTTTTGATGCCTGAATGCTCTGGCAAGGCAAGGAGTATAAATAACCCAGGCTCATGCGCTGACCCTGATTCTTTCTAACACAGTGGAGTGTGGCAAACAAAACGAAGTATTAGTCTTGTTTCTTTGAGAGAAAGGCACTTTCCTATGATGTTACGTGTCAAAGCCATTATCCCAGTAGTCCTGACCGTCCTGCTGAGCACGTTGATCGTTGCCTGTGGCGGCGGTGGCAACAGTACAGCTGCAAACAGTACATCGCCGACAACAATTACCTACTGGACCTGGAACCCAGATGCCACTACGGTCAAGACGCAAGTCGCCGCCTTTGAAAAGCAGTATCCCACTATTCATGTTGACTACAAGGTTCCTAGCTACACCGATTACCTTGTCAACTTAAAGGCTGCTGCTAACGCTGGCTCGCTACCAACCGTCTTCGGTTTGCAGGTTGGAGGACTCCAAGCTCAGTATCTGCCAAATCTTCAGCCATTGCAAAGCTTTGCTCAGTCCTCTCTGGGTACAGGCTGGCAGGACAAATATGTGAAAACTGGTCTTCAGCAAGCACAGATTGTCAATCCAGCAAACGATAACAGCTTCTATACGTTGCCTGAGTCTATGGGTAGCGAGTCGCTGCTGGTCAACACTGCCATCTTCAAAAAATACAACTTGCCCGTCCCGCAGACCTTTACCGACTTGGAGCAGGATTCCAAGGCTCTCAATAGTCATGGAGTCGCCCCCATGCTGCTAGGTGGAGCCGATGGCTGGCAGAATGAAGACTTGTTCCTGGAAATTGCCAATCAGGTTGCACCAAATGCCTGGTATCAGGCACAGAAGGCTGGGAAGGGCTTCGACAACCCGGGCCTCGAGCAGGCAATGAGCGTCTGGAAGAGTTTGTTTACCGAGCATATTGTACAGTCTGGTGCGATGGGCGAACATGCCTATCCTGATGCCGTCAATGCTTTTAACAAGGGGCAGGGAGCCACAACTCCTCTGGGTTCCTGGGTTATCTCCGGCACTCTGCCAGGTGCTGGAAATGTGCCACTTTCTAAAGATTGGAGTATGATCCTCTTTCCTAAACTGAGTGCCAACGCTACACCATTACCCCTATCAGGCGCCGATGTTCTGCTTGGCATGAGCAAGAGCGCATCGGGCGCTCAGGCCGATGCAGGCTGGAAATTCATTCAGTTTCTTACTCAAGGTGAGGGGGAGAACATTTATGTCAACAACATGATTGATCTTCCTGCACAGGTTGGCCTCAAGCCTACAACGCTTACCAAAGCGTATCCCAATGCCAACACGATGTATCAACAATCAATTGCTTGGGCCAGTCAGGGTACACTACGGTATGTGCTCTATCCCCAACTCGATCAAGCTCTGATCACCGCATTAGCGACCGTCGCTACCGGTCAGGCAACACCAGCAGTTGCATTAGGTAAACTCAATGGGGTAGTCAACCAGCAGCAATAGCTCGCTTCTAACCCCTCTTTGCTGAAAAGCTGGGTTTGGTTTGTGCGGGAGAGATACCTGCATGAACCGGACCCGCTTTCCAGCTCTATACGATGCGAAGGAGCTTCTATCTATGAGTTTAGAGACTATTCCCCAGGCGGCTCTTAAAGGGCTACCAGCATCCCAGAGGAACAGAAAAAGAGCAAGGCGTAAGCAACACAGCATTGCGTATCTATTTGTCACACCTGCTACTTTGCTCTTCCTGGTCTTTATCGCGTATGGTATTATCTATAACCTCTACAACAGTCTCCAGGGCCAGACATTTTACGGGACCAACGTCTATGTTGGCTTGCATCACTTCGCTTCTATGGTGCAGGACCCCATTTTCTGGCTAGCGTTGCGTAATAATGGAATCTGGTTTGTCGTGTGTGTAGGAATCCAAACACTGTTAGGCATCATCTTATCGCTCTTCCTCGACCTGAATATTCTGGGAACCCGCTTTGTCAAAACCGTGATCTTTGCTCCCGTCGTACTCTCACCAGTGGTGATTGGCGTGGTTTGGAGTCACATCTATGACCCCTATTTGGGCCTGATCGCGAGTCTCTGGCATGGCTCCCCTGATTGGCTCGGTTCGCCACAATTGGCATTGCTCAGCGTGGCACTGGTGAATATTTGGCAATGGACCGGCTTTTCTATGTTGCTCTGCCTCGCAGCCCTTCAGGATATTCCTCGTGACCTACGCGAGGCTGCGGCCATCGATGGAGCAAGCTATTGGGCATCCGCTCGCTACATCCTGCTCCCACTGTTAACTCCAGCTACCACTACCTTGCTTATCCTGGGCCTGATTGGCAGCTTGCAGACCTTCACGCTGGTTTTTGTCATGACTCGCGGCGGTCCCGGCAATGCGTCACATGTTCTCGGTACTTATATCTACCAGAAGACCTTTCTTGAGGGCAATTTTGGCTATGGGAGTGCCCTTTCCGTGGTATTGCTCCTTATTACCCTGGTATTGACAGTTCTGCAACTCGCCCTATTTAATCGCCAACAAAGGGGGGCTTGAAATGCGCGTATCAAAAACGGTAATAATCCCCGTCTGTATCTTACTGGTCATTCTAGCCCTGCTCTGGCTTGTCCCAGGAGTCTACTCCCTCTTTCTCGCGTTGACCAGCGACACGCTCTCTCATCAATTCACCTTGAGCAATTTTTGGACGGCACTCAGTACACCAGAACTGGGTCAATACTTCATCAATAGCGTGGTAATTGCCTTTTCCACCGTCCTCCTCGTGACGGTCTGCGCTTCCCTATGTGCCTACGCCATTAGCCGACTGTCTTTCTTCGGACGTACACTGCTCTATGCTGGTCTCTTGCTTACGTTGATGATGCCTGCTACTGCCCTTGCCATCCCCTTTTTCATCATCAATAAGACCTTGCATCTATTCAACAATTATCTGGGTCTGATACTCCCCTATTCGGCTCTGGGTATTCCCTTTGCTATGGTCATCCTGAAGAATTTCTTTGACACCTTTCCACGCGAACTAGAAGAAGCGGCAATTGTTGATGGTGCAGGTGTCTTCCGCATCTTCCTCTTCATTGTGCTACCAAACACCCTTAGTTCGTTGACTGTGGTGATTATTTGGACCTTCCTCAACGCCTGGAACGAGTTTTTGCTTGCCCTGCTGTTCATGACCAACGACAATATGAAGACGCTATCGCTGGCTCCTCTCGTCTTCGAGGGTCCGTATCAGTCCTCAGAGGGCGCATTGATGGCCGTTCTGGTCCTGATAAGTATCCCCGCCATTGTACTCTACATAGCCTTACAGCGGCAGCTAGAGCAGGGTGTGCAAAGTGGTGCTCTTAAAGGGTAAATGGTGTCATTCGTCTTTTGGAACTTTGTCCATGAGAATGGAAGGGACTTCGTATCATGCTGGACTTGAACAGTGAAACATTTCGTGAGAATGTATTTGATACCCATCCTGTCGGGGGGGGGGGGGGGGGGGTGGTGATATTAATTTATTATATTTTTTTTTTTTTATCGTTTTTTGTGTTTTTGTTGTGGCCCCCACAAAAAAACCACCACTCAACAACTACTATCTCCTACACCCGCTCAATAATCGTCGCGATTCCCTGCCCTACGCCAATACACATGGTTGCTAGCCCATAGTGTCCATCGCGTCTTTCTAGCTCGTGGAGCAGGGTGGTCATGATGCGGGCACCGCTGCAGCCGAGGGGATGACCGAGGGCGATGGCACCGCCGTTGACGTTCAGTTTGTCGGTGTCAATCTCTAGTTCGCGGATACATTCGAGGGTTTGCGAGGCGAAGGCTTCGTTTAGCTCGATCAGGTCCATGTCATGAATGCTTAGACCTGCACGTTGCATGACTTTACGCGTGGCGAAGATGGGGCCGAGACCCATGTACGCGGGATCGACACCTGCTACTGCACTGGCGACAATGCGAGCGCGAGGTTTCAGACCGAGGCGTTGTGCATTGCTGCGCGACATCAACACAAGTGCCGCGGCTCCGTCGTTGATGCCAGCAGAGTTGCCAGCCGTGACGGTACCACCCTCTTTGCGAAACACTGGCTTGAGGGCGGCGAGTTTTTCGAGCGAGGTATCGGCGCGTGGATGCTCGTCCAGCGCGACAATTGTTGCTTCACTACCTTTTTTGTGTGGTAGCGTTACTGGAATGATTTCTGCGGCGAAACGGCCTGATTGCTGAGCGGCAACGGCTCTCTGCTGGCTACGGAGTGCGTAGACGTCCTGCTCGGCACGCGAGAGATGGTAGCGTTCGGCAACGTTTTCGGCGGTTTCGCCCATGCTGTAGGGATGGTGCATTGCGGACAATTTGGGATTGATGAAACGCCAGCCGAGCGTGGTGTCTTGCAGGTTCATATTGCGACTGAACGCACTATCGCTCTTGCCCATCACAAAGGGAGCACGCGTCATACTCTCAACACCACCAGCGACAAAGGTATCGCCCGATCCCGTTTGAATAGCCTGTGCCGCACTATTGATGGCTTGCAAGCCGGAGCCACAGAGACGATTGACGGTCTGTCCCGCGACCTCTACTGGTAGTCCTGCCAGCAGGAGAGCCATGCGTGCCACGTCGCGATTATCCTCACCAGCTTGGTTGGCACAGCCGAGAATCACATCCTCTACAGTGGCGGGGTCGATATTCGCGCGGCGCACCGCTTCGCTAATAACGAGGGCTGCCATATCATCGGGTCGCACATCTTTGAGACTACCAGCATAGCGTCCAATTGGAGTACGCACTGCCGAGAGAATAACTGCATCTTCTTGTGTCATGAATCTAAACCTTTCTCGTTTGGCTTATAGCGGTTCGCTGAACATGAATACTCCTGCTCTCAAAAGTAATAGCACTCCTTTTCAATGCTGTCAACTTCATCAACCATTCTACAGATAATACATTATAAAATGATGAATATTTGAATCCTTTTTAGACGAAGCATGAAAGTATATAATAAGAAATAGGAAGGAAGAAATTAGTACTTTTTAACTATTCTTGACTAAGAAATAAATCGAAGAAGTATAATATTAGGAAGCATAAGATTACAAAGTAGTCAATTCGATTTTTGCACCTATACCTCGTATACAGAGACTGGATAGAAGAAAGTACCAAGACATTTCTTCCTTCTTTACTGTAAAAGCACCTGTTTCTCTCTTTTCAGTTGTACTATAAGCGGAGACCTCTATGCAGAAGAACAAACTTATGCAAAACGTTGCACCTCAAACGAGTTGGCAAAGTCTACTTGAAAAACAAGTTGATGGGCAGACAAAGGAACCAAAAGAAACTTCTCTCCTTGATCCGTGGTATCGCTTTACAGCTCCTCCACAACCATCACAACAAGCGGATTTTAGTGAAAGAGAGACAGCCAGACGAGGACGATTACTCAGTCTTTGGGTTTTGCTCGTTACAATCATTGTTCTTTTTGCAGTACCAGAAGCTCTCGTCACTCATAATCTACCGATGCTTTCCTCTTTAGTATCCGCTCTTGTGTTCAATGCTATTACTCTTTGGCTCAATCAAAGAAAGCAGGTCATCGCCGCAGGTCTACTTACCGTCATTCCAATGACTATTGGCTTTGCCCTGGGTCTGTTTCTAACTCCTGGTGGTCTAACGCTTGATACCGTTCGGATATTTGATCTGCTCGTTGCAAGCGAACTCTTGGTGGTCTCAGTCTTTCCACCTGCAAGTGTCTTCTTAGCGGCTATTTGTAATAGCATCCTCATTTGGACGATTGTAAGTTTTGCTCCTCACAGTCAAGAGCTTGAGCATGCGCTGATGATAAACCGCTATGGTATCATTGTTTTACCTATTTTGCTACAATTCGCGGTGGCGTTTCCAACCTACCTGTTGGTACGGAGTGCGTACAGGGCATTGCAACGCGCAGATACGGTTTCTTTGCTAGAAAGAGAGATGGTGAAGCAAGCGAGGATAATTGGAGAACAGTCATATGCCCTTTCCGAGCAAAAACAACAACTTGAGTACGGTATTCAACAAATTCTGCAAACTCACGTTCGCGCCGCACAGGGAGATTTTAGCGTTCGCGCTCCTCGAACGCAGGACAATGTGTTGTGGCAGATTGCTATTTCTCTCAATACTCTCTTGGCTCGCTTGCAACAAGCGCGTCAAGTAGAGCTTGAAATGCTAGAGCTGCGAGCTATGAAGCAGGAAGTAACACGCATCGCTCAAACGCTAGTTCAGGTAAGTTGGAAAGAACGCATGCACTCCTCGTCACAGAGTACCACGACTTCTTATGAGCGGCTGATCCGTGAATTAAACGTGCTTGTGCATACAAGACATTCTACGGCTATTCCTTCTCCATCGCGTCACCTTTACGCTCGTAGAGCCGCCGACTCTCCTCCCAACATACCTAATTGAATAGAAGACAAAGATGGTGCCATTTTTAGCTATAAGAAGTGTACTTTACAGGCAATTTTCTTCCTATTTGCCTTGAAAGTCCGCTTTACGCTTCTCGATAAAGGCTCGCATGCCTTCGCGCATATCCTCAGTTGAGAACAGCAAGAAGAAGTTTTTGCGCTCGATCTCTAGCCCTTCCTCTAGCGGCGTCTCGAAGGCTGCTAGCACGGCGTCCTTCGCCAATCGTGCCGCGACGGGAGCCTGTTCCGCGACCTTCTGCGCCAGCTTGATAGCCTCGTTCAAATGCTCGCCTCTTGGCACAATACGATTGACAAGGTTATGCTCGAACATCTCTTGTGCGGAAATTTGTGCGCCAGTTAGCACCATCTCCATCGTGCGGTACTTGCCGAGTGTACGGGCAAGACGCTGTGTACCACCTGCGCCAGGCATGACGCCTATCAGGATTTCGGGCTGTCCAAAGCGTGCGTTCTCCGAGGCAACGATCATGTCACAGTGCATCGCCAGTTCACAACCACCGCCGAGGGCATAGCCGCCAACGGCAGCGATGAGGGGTGTATGTAAACGACGAATACGGCTCCAATGGTCGAAGCCACCCAGCATCATCTCAGTAGGCGATTTGTCGGACATCTCTTTGATGTCTGCACCAGCCGCGAACGCCTTATCACCTGCTCCTGTGATGACAATACAGCGAATGTCGCTATCTTGATCAAATGCTTCCAGAGCGTCGGCTAATTCTCCGACAAGGCTGGTACTGAGCGCGTTCAACTCTTTTGGACGATTTAGAGTGACGACGCCGACACGTTCGTTACGCTCGACAAGAATATATTGATAGTCTGCCATAGCTCGTTAGCTCCTCACACTTCGTTGTAGATATAGCTCCCAAATAGACAATGACAGTATATCACTAAAGAAACAGTCGGGAACTCACGATGCGTCATGAGTTCCCGACTGTTTCTTTAGTGATATATGTTATGAACTTTGAGCTAAGCGATACAAGGCGTTATAGAAGTTGACCAGATTTGGTGTACCGAGTCCTGTCGCATTATCCCAACCGGGAGTGGCGGGATAATACAGATTGTTTCCTTGCGTTACATCATAGAAGGCATGCATGCTGCTTTCTCTGTTTGCCACCGCATAAAACGTGTCGGTAGCGTAGTAGTAAATTCCACCACTGTTAGCTGTATTTTTTTCCAGAGCCTGATTTGCCAGGACCATACCAGCGGCCCAGATTGGAGCCGCCGCGCTTGTGCCACCAACACCCACCCAACTTCCCTGTTGATATTCGTTCAAGTCGGTTGCAACTGCGGAGACATCGGGCAATTGGCGTTTACCAGTAGAGTACCTGTTGACGGTACCCACACCTTGCTCCCAATTGGGTCGTTGAAACATAATGCTTACACCACCGCCACTACCCCAGCTATTGTTACACACACTTTGATCTTGTCCGCCATCGGTCCATACCTGCTCACTTACACGATTGCCGTTATCGTCAATATTCAGCTTGGTGCCACCGACTGCAACCACCCACGGATCGCTAGCAGGGAAGTTCACCGAGAGATCGTTATACACGCCACTGGTAAATGCGCCACAATCTCCGCTTGATGTAAACACTGTCATCTTATCGACTTGCACAATTTGTTGCAATGTGCTATCAATCGCCATTGCCTCTTGCGGGTCAATTCTTGTTTCGGAGAGACCGAGGCTGATGCTGACGATGCCAGCCGCATCAGTATTGCTAGCGTTATCGCTGAGAATTTTCTGTAACGAGTCGTTCATGGCCTGGAAGCTATTCGTGCCCATTTCGTAGTCCATGATATTCGCTCTTGGTGCCATGCCAGCGATCATATCAACATCGAGCAGAGCCTCGTCCGCTTCCCCGTTGCCAGCAGGTGCTGGCTGAGGACCATCAATACTTTGTTGACTGAATGTTCCTTGGTAGACAACGCAATTGAAAAATGCTTGTAGATCGGGATTCGCTGAACCACCTGGGATGCCATCGGTCTCTATCAAGCTAACAGTCGTGTTTTCACCATGAAAACCGGCTTGCCAGTAACGCTCATAGCCATACGCACGAGCGATATCCTGTGTTCTGTAGCCTTGATCCGGCATACATGTGTCAGCGGCTTTACGCGTAGTCTGATGCGTTGTTGATTGTGTAGTTGTTCTGGACAATTGATGTTGTAACGGAGGTGTGTAGCTGTCGAGACCTGTTACGGCAAGTACTTGACTGGCAATCTGTATTGGCAGTTTCGGCGGCATAGCGGCATCAGGCGTATAGAAGGTGCGATTGTTCAGCTTATGCAGCACGAATTTGGTCTGTAAGAGACGAGCGAACGTGCTAGCCTTAGCGTCAATCGTCATATACGTATGCAGTTTGCCCAGAGTGAGAGTTGCATTTTCGACACCGAAGTATGACTTGATATGCTGATACTCTTCATCGGTAATACCAAGTTGATTCGCTACTGATGTGGCATCCTTTGTATCGCCCTTCTTACGATTTTTCAGCTTATCGAGTACGGCTTGATTGAGTTTGAACGAAACACCTACATGTAGAATTTGACTATCAGGCACCGAACCTGCTACGGGTGCGCTGTATGCCTGTTGCGGAATGTGAAGATTCAGCGTAGTAAACTGAGATGGTGTGGGTGTAGGCTTTACCGCACCTGTATCTCCTCCACAGGCCGCAAGCAAAACAACTACGCACAGCAACGCCATGACTTTCGCAAGCGCAAAAGAGGCAGTATGTACCCCTCCTCTAGTCCAGAACATAAAAAACCTCCGCCAACTTAATTTTTGATTTAGAAACTAAAAATTGTGCAATACTTGTACACCTATTACTAAAAACGATGATATTGTTGAGATCGTAACAACTCTCTTTCTCTACAATATCGTTGTTATAAGCATACTGCATCAGGTGAGATAACACTAGGAGAAAGTAAACAAAATGGGAGTGGGCAATATCACACTGACAAGAGATATAGCTGGATAGAAAATTCAACGCACCTTATCAAACATATCTGTAACTCTTGCTCTGCCCATACTCCATTGTGTATAGTACCCATAGACATTATAGGAATACGAGAGAAAGATAATTATGCCTTACCTTCCGATTGAGCAGTACGGCGTCATCGGCGACCTGCACACCGCCGCCCTTGTCAGTACTCAAGGGTCCATTGATTGGCTCTGCTTCCCACACTTTGACTCCCCCAGCATCTTTGCCGCCCTTTTAGATGACAAAAAGGGCGGATGCTTTCAAATACATTCTGTCAACGATGGTGTACGTACAAAACAACTCTATCTACCCGACACCAATATTCTGATTACACGCTTCCTCAAATCTGATGGTATCGCCGAGATTACCGACTTCATGCCTATCGAAAATGAGCAGGAGGAGCATTGGAATCATCGTTTGATACGACATGTGCAAGTAGTACAGGGTACATGGCACTTTACCATGCTTTGCCAACCTGCCTTCGATTACGCACGAGCGGAACATATCGCCGAGCAACAGGAGAGCGGCGTTGCCTTCCATTCTAAAGACATATCGCTTGGACTGGTCAGCCAAGCCCCTATGAGTGTGCGCGACAATGCAGCTACCAGCGAGTTCACATTGGAGTCGGGGCAGAGTGCAACATTTTTGCTCTACCGTATGAAAAGCAGCGATGTGTGTAACAAGGCATTGCAAGATGGTGAGACCGACGAGCTTTTTAGTACAACTGCGAAATTTTGGCGCGATTGGGTTGGACAATGCACCTATTCTGGACGATGGCGCGAAATGGTGCAACGCTCCGCACTTGCCTTGAAGTTGCTTACCTTTGCGCCAACGGGTGCGATTGTGGCATCGCCCACGACAAGCCTACCGGAGCAGATAAGTGGCAAGCTCAACTGGGACTACCGCTATACATGGATTCGTGATGCCAGCTTTACCTGTTATGCCCTTTTGCGCCTCGGCTTCGAGACGGAGGCACGCCGCTTCATGACGTGGCTTGAGGCACGCTGCGACGAACTGGACGACGGTGTTGGGCTACAGGTGATGTATACGATTGACGGCAAACCAGCACCACAAGAGCAAACACTGCAACATCTCTCCGGCTACCGCAACTCACATCCGGTACGCATCGGCAACAACGCACACAATCAACTCCAACTCGATATCTATGGCGAACTAATGGACGCGGTATACCTCTCTAACAAATACGACGAAATCATCTCATATGATCAGTGGACGGCGATGCGGAAAATACTCGGCTGGCTCTGTAACAACTGGCAACAGCCCGATCAGGGCATATGGGAGATTCGCGGCGAGCGCAAGGAATATGTTCATTCGCGCATGATGGTATGGGTCGCGCTAGATCGCGGTCTACGTATTGCACGCCAGCGCGGGCTACCAGCAGATACAGGACTGTGGGAGGACACGCGCAACAAAGTTTACGAAGAGGTCATCAAGAAGGGCTGGAACGCGCAACGCAACGCCTTTGTGCAGTCGTATGGAAGCGATAAACTGGATGCCGCCAACTTGCTGATGCCGCTAGTCAAATTTCTCGGTCCCAACGATCCACGCATGCTCTCCATGCTCGACCAGACGCTCAGCGGACTAACCTATGATAGCCTCGTCTACCGCTACCAGCCCACGCGTGAAGGGAGTTTCACGGCATGTAGCTTCTGGCTCGTCGAGTGTCTCACGCGCGCCAATCGCCTCGACGAAGCACGACTCAAGCTAGAGAAGACATTCAGCTACGCCAACCATCTTGGCCTCTATGCCGAAGAAATTAGCTTCTCCGGCGAAATGCTCGGCAACTATCCTCAAGCACTCACGCACCTTGCGTTGATTAGCGCAACAACTAATCTAGCACGTCGCTTGGGGGAGGAGTAATAGCATAACTCACGCATCTTTTGCAATCTTGCCGTCCTCCATTTTATAGAGATGTTGGGCACGGGTGGCAACTCTATTATCGTGAGTGACGACAACGAGCGTTGTGGCACTGGTAGATTGTAGCTCCTGAAGCAGGTCCATCACGGCTTCACCAGTCGCGCTATCGAGGCTACCTGTAGGCTCATCGGCTAACAGCAGGTGGGGATTGGCGACAATTGCACGTGCGATGGCGACACGCTGTTGCTCACCGCCCGATAGTTCATTGGGCAGATGAGAGGCGCGTGCCTCCATACCGACACGGGCAAGAGTCTCACGGCCCTGTTCCCGTAAGAGTTTTGCGGGACGATAGGGAAGCAGGGGAGCCATCACATTTTCCAGCACGCTTAACGCGGGTAGAAGCCGAAAGCTCTGAAAGATCAACCCAACACGTTCGCGCCTGAACATCGCTAAAGCACTGCCTGTAAGCGTACTAATATCAACGCCATCAATGATAACACTACCAGATGTAGGCTGATCGAGCGAGGCGATAATACGCAGCAGTGTGGACTTACCTGAACCAGAAGGTCCTGTCAGCGAGATAAATGCGCTTCGCTCCACATGAAGCGTAATGCCACGCAACACCTCGACATCTCCGTAGTGTTTATGTGCATCCTCGATGGCAATAATGACATTCTGCTCTTCTGCCACGACCTGACCAGAATCCCCCTGTGAACTCACTTTATGCATAATATCCTCTATTTAGCTTTCGACAAGGACGCGACGTGAAAGGAGCCACAGTGTAGCCAGCGTGGGATAGAGAGCACTACAAACGCACAAGCCTGTTCCCAGTACACCCGCCGTCGCTATATAGGTAAGACACAACTGCCACGACCAGATGTGATAGAGGGCGATAAAGCAGAACTCTGCTATAAGACCGCCGAGTAGACCCCCAAGCAGACCGAGCAGCATACTTTCGCGTACAATCTCGAATGCGATGTTGCGCCGCGTCCAACCGACGGCGAGTAGCGTACTAAACTCTGGCAGACGTTCACGCACGACTAGTAGCAGCGTCAGAGCAGTTGTCAAGACCGCGCTGATACACGTCAGCAAAGCAGCAAGTATGTGGGTTGTCGATAGACTCACCTGCACTTCGCGTCCTAGTAGTGTTGCGTACAATATACCATCTATTGCGGCCTGCACCAGCAACATAAAACACACAAGACCACAAGCCCCCATCACGGCAACCACAACGAGTGCAGTACTCCCGCGTCGCCATGACGCTTGACGGCGGAACATCATCCACCACCACGAGCCACGTAACCAGAGGAGACGTTCGCGCCGAACACTCCTCTTGCGTATAAAGACCATTGCTTGCGTCGCAATCAGCACAACTATCACGTAAAGCACAACAGCGACAGCAAGAACTCCTACGACGACAACGGTGGGTACGGCGGGAACACCGAGTCGCGTCAAGAGTAGCGAGACTAGCCATGCAGGGAATGCTGCTAGCAGAGCAGCAACGCCAGCTTCAATCGTCGCCTCACTTAGCAACAGAGGACGTGACCAGCCAGTGTCTAGCAAAAGTCGTACATCGGAAATCCGTCCATTCGCGGAGAGCAGGGCGGAGGCGATGAGTGCAAGCAGGGCTACGCTTACAGCAGCGATAAGCAACAGGATATTGGCGACATTCACGCCAGAAGTGATGGTCACTGCCGCATAGGGTTGTATCCAGACCTCTGAAAACGGAATGGTCGAGGCGTTAGTGCTGCCAGCGGCAGATTGTACCGTGAGTGGACGCCCCGACGCTCCAGTTATCACATCCACATGCAAGCCTGTGCGCCCCTGAATATCCATCGCTACCTGTTGCAACAAGCTCTCGCTCTGTTGCCCAAATGGACCAAGATCGGCGACACGCACCCGTATCGCGCTGATACAACGCTGTCCCGTAAGTTGACAGGCGGCGGCAAGCGTCGTCAAGAGCAATGGAGGCCAGGATGTCACCGTGTGTGTAGGCGATAAGCCTGGATTAGTGTCTCCTGATAGCGGTTGATAGAGGCCAAGCGGTGCCGAGGTATTGTCTTGCTTCAATGCTAGCTGTGTCGCATCAAACGTGCTGAATGAACTTGTACCATTATTCAGTGCAAGCCACGGAGCAGTGGCCTGTGGCAATAGAGGAAAGCGGGTCAAGAGACCGCCAACATCAGCACCGACATTCTGTAGTACTAGTTGAGATTGTTGCGATGGTACGTAGTTCACGCGGGCGTAACGCGTGACAGCACCACCTTGCAACGGGGCAAAGTTTTGTTGAGTGTGCGTACTTAGTTCGTGTGCTAGCAACGTCAACAATGCAGGCCCATCGAATAGCCTTTGTGAGACATGTGTCCAGCTATAGTGTGTGTCTTCAGGCTGAAAACTTGCAACGTCAACAGGAAGTTGTGCTTGCTCCACAGTCATAGTCGCTGCCAGAGGTGCCCATGCATGCGTGTTCATGAGGAGTGGCAAACTGCTAGCCCCTGCATCCTGTCGCGTTGAAGGATGCCAGTGTAGACCAACCAATTGTGACTCCGCGTTCGCGTCAATACCAGCAAGCAGGGTTTGTAGCTGCCATGATGCTGCAACAGTAGTGGAGTTAGATGATTCCAACGGCACATAGGTTGTGTTGGCAAGAGGCTGTATCGCGGCAAGTCGTGTGTACGTTGCCAGTGGTACGACAACAAAGAAATGTGTCGTGGTTGTGTGCATCTTCGTGGCATTCTCATTCAAGCCAGTGGTAACACGATACACGCCTTGTTGAGTAAAGGTGAGTGGAACATATGGACGTAGTGTAATCCAGCCAACAATAGCTTCGGGCGCGGCAACCGCGACATGGGCAATATGGGCAATGGTATTCAATTGCGCGAGCGAAATGCCGCCATAGGTCTGCTCTAGTGCGCTGGGATCGACGATGTGCAATTGTTGCTCTGCCGTACTGAGAGAGTCGGGAGTGCGTACCAACAGATCGTAGGTTGTGTGCCAGGAACGGCTTACCTGGCGGGTCGCGGTCAAAGTCGAGAGTTGCGTGAAACCTGCCAGCAGTGTTGTACAGAGAGAGATGCAGAGTAGACCGACACATAGCATGCCAACACGATCCCAGTGTCCACGTAGAGACCACCAGCTAAAACGCATTATCCCGTACATTCGCCCTCCATCTATGCGTTGATTGGTGTTGGAGTCGGCAGATTCAATTCCTGGCGTTTCTCTTGCAACGATATTGGTATGATGCTCAGCCTCGCGTATTTCGCACCATCGACCGTACCTTGCAGGATAAATTGACGCACTTGACCGAGACCGACATCTTCTGCCGTACCAGTAGCCGTGCCGATAACGTTGCCTTGTGCATCCAGCAGGTTCGCTTGCATCGTCACATCGAAGGGAAATTTCATTGTGCTATTATTTATCACATCACCTGCCACCTGTGCCTGATTGCCGTCAATTAGAATGCGCGAATCGACGATGCTGAAATATTTCAAGCGCGGATCAGGTGCTTGTGCCTGTTCGCCACACCCTGTAAGCGCAATGACAAGCACCATACATATGAAAAAAATAATGCGTTTATATTTCATAAAATGCATCCCTATGAGCTTGCTCTAATCATGAAGAACATGAATTCTCATACAATGATGTTATTGCACCAACGCGTGCATTTGCGGGTGGTGGCAGACACAATGCACGTAGGACAGTAGCTGCAACGGCGAAGCTTGAAACAGGACGTTGTTCTAAGATACCCGTCGCTACACCCTTACCAGATAGAATAAATGGTACATCCAGGCTACTACCACGTCCCTCCGGCCCCATGCCGTAATAATTGTCGAAGGCAGTTTCATTCACCTGTGCCTCCGATGCTGTAACGATAACTACCGTATTATCCAACAATTTTTGCGTGGCTAACCAGTTTCGCAACGCTCCCACCAATTGATCGTCGGCTTGCATTGCACGCCCATAGGAGCCACCAGGAGCGTCGGGCGCAGCTCCCGCCGCACTCGCCGCACCAAAGGGCGGATCCAGTTCACCGTAAAAAACAAAGCCATTCGGGTTGTCGCTCATGGTTGAAATCATATGTTGTGTCGTGCTAAGCCAGTTGGCACTATCGAATGTCAGGCCAATCTGAGCCGTTTGTACTCCGCGCGTACTGACATCACTCAACAAATATTTTTGCCCGCCCAGCACCGCCGTACTCATCCCATAGCTTCGCGCCACATCGAACAGGCTCTCCTGCCCAAATTCGAGCTTCGTCAAGGTCGTATTGTACCAGAATGTCGTATCTATACCGTCAGGCGTACCCCAAGGAGGCAATGAAGGCCATGCATCATAGGCACGCCAAGCTGGATACGAACCACTAAGAAGCGCGTATTGATCGACTGGATGCCAGCCATAGGGTGCAACGATATGAGTGGCACGCGCACCAGCCGCCGCCATCGCTCGTATATTAGGGTCTTCAAGTTGTAGCGTCGCATCGTCAAACCACGAGTCGGCGTAGATACCACTCGTGTCAAGTATGACCATATTACGAGCAACATTTTCACCGAGATGGCGTGTACCGGGTGCGGACTTAGGGAATAACATGCAACGCAAGGTTACTCGCTGTGGTACTCCAATACGCGTAAACGTTGTCTCTGGATAGATAGGCTGTCTCGCTTGCATAAAATAACGAGCTATCGCAAGGTTGTAGCTTCCAGCCGCTAGATGTGGAAACATAAACGAACCATCGACGTCAGATACAGCACGTAGTACAGGCGCGGTACGCTGACCGAGAGATGGAGGGAGTGTAATCCATACTGAGGCTCCTCCTACATGCTGTCTCGTTTGAGCGTTCATGACGACACCGCTCAGAGTATACCCGCCGCTCTTGAACTGGAATCCAGGTATCGTTCCAGTTGTTACATTCACCCCATCGTCGCCATCGTCCGCGTCTCCCACTAGTGGCTGGAACGCGGGTGAGGAGCGCGGCACAACAACGACATGAGGTGTTGGCTGTGGCAACTGTATCAGGATGCCTGCGACAACCAGTATCACGATGAGCAGCAAAAAGAGTACCCCACCCCAGCGACGCCATCGTCTGCTGGGGCGAGGGAACTGAATTTGTGGCCTAGTCGTCACCTGTGCCATTGACGTTCTCTGTAACTTTGACAATTTTGACCGTGACGTTCTTCCATGTTGGCTGCGTCAAGGTACCCTTAATATCATAGGTATCTGTCGCACTACCTTTAACATTGTCTGTATTTGTTGGCTCAGAAGTGCCGACGACCTTGCCACTTGCATCGGTCAACGTAGCTTCAACATAGATATCGTGCTGCTTCGTATCCAGGTTTTTCACTTGACCCGTTACCTCAAAGCTAGTGCCAGTAGTCGCCTTCACCGTAGGGCTGCCGACAAGTTGCGCCAGCGAAGTGTGCGTGTCCTTCGTAGCTGTTGGCGTTGAGCCACTTGAGCCACCATTATTAGCACTTGTAGTACTGCCACAAGCTGCCAGGAGCATGACCAGAGCTAAAAGCAACAAAGTTACTATAGTAGCTTTACTCATTTGTGAAAACTGTTGCATTATACAATTCTCCTCCTACAAATAAATTCCTCGTGATGCATTACGTTAATATTTCCATTCATTTGCCGCCTTCGGCGGCAAATGAATGGAAATATTAACGTAACATTATCTCAATGCGAATAGGCCATGAACACCGACGGAGCCGACGAAGAGAGTATCTTGGGATAGCGCGGGTGCTGCCCGCAATTCTCCGAGATACACATGCCACTTGAGTTGACCATTCGCACCGTTCAACGTGAGAAGTGTTCCATTGACACTCGCCACAAAGACATCAGCCGCTAAGTTGCCATTCGTCAGGCGCACTATCGGCGTCCCGACGATGGCACTTGTATTCCTATAATTCCAGCGCACATGACCTGTGCTAGCATTCAGAGTTAGCACATCGCCCTGGTAGTCGCCCAGGAAGAGCATGTTTTGAGCAAGCGCGGGACCATCTGCAAAGCCAGTACCAACACTTCCTGCATGCGGAAGCGTGAAGGACCAGCGTATGCTACCGCTATGTGCATCAAAAGCATAGACGTGCCCTGCCCACGTTGCAACAAAGACCATACCCAGTTGAGCATCATATACGGGTGAGCCGACCACATGCGAATCCACGTTCTGCTCCCATACCTTACGTCCTGTACTCAAGTTGAGAGCGTTGAACTCTGTGGAGGCTCCCAACGCGGTGAAAACTAGGCCACCAGCAAGAGTCGTAACGGCTGGTTGACCCTGTGTAGGCCAGTAGTTGGCGAACACATCCTCCGATTTGAACTCCCAGTACTCGCCTCCATTTTGCCTGTTTAGACAGAGTAAGCTATTTGCTCCTACTGCAACCAGTAGTAACGCACCAACAACCAGCGGAGCCGAACGTACAGGAAGCATTGTATCAACGGTCCAGAGTGCTGCTCCTGTATCAAGTCGTAACGCTCGTAGCGCATGCTCTTGCGCCGCGACATAGACAACATTATCAGCGACCGCGACTGTACTAGCGACCAGTGTATCGCCCAACGCGGTACGCCACTGCATCACTCCCGTTTCTCTATTCACAGCATAGAGAATACCATCACCGCCATTAACCAACACCAACTCTCTCACAACAATTGGCGAGGCCATAACTGGCCCATTTGTTTGAAAAAACCAGCGCGTAGTTCCCATAATCGGAGACGCAAGCGAGGCGGATGTATTGGCGGCGTCGTGACCTGCGAGAGGCCACGAGAAGTCCGTGACGCTCAGGTTGCTCGTCAATGGCGGTGCGTTGTGATAGAGCCGTTGCAGTTGCGGTAACACAGGCTCTCCACCAGCATATTGTGGCGTCGGCGTTGCGCTCACCGTTGGTGCTGCATTCCAGGGCGGAGCGCAACCTGCAAGCAACAGAAGGCATAGACATAGCATTATGCACTGGATAGCACTAGGGCACTTACTCAACCGCATACAACGTTCCTTCCACCGTCCCAACGTAAAGACGACGCATTCCCAGTGCCACGTCATTACGCACATCACCCAATATAAGCTGCCAATTTGCCTTACCGTTTTTCGTCAGCAGTGCATACATAGTATGACCACCGCTGATATAGAGCGTATCACCCGCTATCGCTGGCACACCGAGAATGGGGGCGTCGAGAAGATGTGCCCAGCGCAACGTGCCGTTCTGAGCATTTAGCGCAACTACATCTCCGTTGTATGTTCCGATGAAGATAGTATCCTTCGTTGCCGCCGGAGAACCAGCGATACCGTCGATAGGCATACCCTGTGGTAAGGCGCGGTTCACATCGTAGCTCCATTTAAGTGTGCCACGCCCTGTATCCAGTGCAAACAAATGCCCATTCCAGGTACTCGCTATCACGTTTTGCCCTACGATAATTGGAGTAGCAATGAGCCGTTCACGTACATTGTATGACCAGCGTTGCCGACCAGTTTGCAACGCGAGGGCGTAGAGAATTGGCTTCGTACCTTGTGCCACATACACGGTATCGTTTAGCACGGTAGGAGACGCTTGTGTAGGCCAGCCGTCGGTATCTTCATGAAAACGCCAGCGCATATTGCCTGTACGAGCATCAAGCGCAAGCGTAGTTGCCCCTGCGTTCACCAAAAGCAAACCATTCGCGTATGTTGGTGCAGCCTTAATGATTTCTTGCGTATCCACCGACCAAAGCAATTTTCCATCGGTTGCATCGAGAGCATCGACCTGTGTGCGGTTGGCTGCTACAAAGACAACACGTCCTACAACAACCGCAGTTGTATCATCCAAGAACTGACCGACGTTGTGTTTCCAGCGTATTCCTCCCGTTGTAGCATTCAGTGCCAGCAGATTGCCACCTGTAGAGCCGATGTAAATAACACCATTCGCCAGGACGGGAGCCGAGAAGATAGAGCCACCCACGTTCTGCTGCCATGCAAGATGACCGCGCACCTCCGAATGCTGCATTGACGCAGGATAAGTTCCGCTATGAGTCGCATCATAGCCAAAGGTAGGCCAGCCTGTCCTATCGAAGCCTGCCGCTAGCCATGATGATGCAATGACATATGGTGTGGGTGCTGCATTGCCACAGGCCACCATGAAGAGGAGTACGAAACACACAATGCCAAGCAGGGAAAAATATCGAGTTGTCAGCGGAGAAGGCTGCATACAAAAATAAACTCTCTATTAAACAATTCGTGATTGCATGAGACTCCGCATCTTCGATGCGGAGTCTCATGCAATTTAATGTGCTACGAAGTCCGAAGTTAATTCAGGGTTGAGTTCGCCCGTGGACGATGAGAGATCGTTGCCATAGACAGTCAACACGCCCGTTGCCACAACCTGCTCACCTAATTTGAAGTTCGCGAGGTTGATGTTCTTCTGCACAGAACTATCGAAGTACACGATGCCCTGTGTACCGCTGCTATCGGTCAAGCCAATAATCGGCGGGCTGTACTTGGTAATCGTCGAGACTGGAATAGTGACCAGCAAGCCGTCGATTGCCGAGTTGTACTTGAGCTGCCCCAACTGCTGCGTCGTGATGACAAGAGGTGCAGGCACTGGTCCCGTTCCCGTCTTGACGACGCCAGTTGTATCGCTTGGATCGATCTCAATCTCCCCGTTGTAGTCGGTAAGTACGCCTGTCACCGTTTCGACATCGCCGATCTGCTGACCTGCGCCTCCACCAACATACACACGAATACCGCCCGTGCTATCCTGTATGAACCAGTTGGAGCCGAGGCTACGTGTGACAGTGGCACCCACGACGGTAACAACCAAACCATTGAAGGATGCGTAGTTCTGGCGAAGCTGGCCTATTGTCAAGATGAGTTGTCCCGACTGCGCCTGCGCACCGTTGTAACTACGGATACTACCATTGCCTGTGAACGTCACCACTACCGCTGAATGCTGAATGGCACTCGAACTGATGATAGCGGTACCTGTAAAGCCTACTGGTAGGCCAGAGGCGGCGTCTCCTTGATTGAAGGTGTATGACGCGTTAGGTGCCAACGAAACCGTCGGTGCATTGCCCGTTGCCTTACCAGTATTATCGAAGTACTGCACCTTCTCTGTGGTGGTCTTGGTGCCAGTGTTCGTGACGATGATAGCACTGGTAACGCCACCTACGCCATTAACTACTTGCGGCGCGTAGACATTGGTATACAGCGTAAAGTCTTGTCCACGCGTGACGCTGTAGGCACTCACGCTCCTCGCAGTTGTGATACGCGTGATTGCTACAATTGGCTGATCTGAAGTGATGAACGCAGAGCCAGTAAAGTCTGCTGGCAAGCCAGCCTTTGCCGCTGAAAGCGCACCACTAGCACGCGCGGGAAGTGTTACTTTCTGCGTTACAACAGTAGCACCATTCGTACCGCGATAGGTGATAGTCACGTTCGCAGGCGCATTCACAGTATTCTGAGCGTCAAGTTCGGTCGTCTGCCCATTTACACCATTTTCGACGAGCGCAGCCGTGTGTGCGGTGTCACCAGCTGAGAACGCGTTATACGTGAATGAGCGTTGCTTGCCGCTACCCACTGTGTAAACCGTCGCGGCAAGTGGCTCGGCAGGATTACTTGTAACCGTCGCACTCGCCGTTGTGTCACTCTTGAAACCTACGTCTTCCGCGTTGATCTTGAAGCGTGCGAATGGCGCAAGTGTCTCGGCCTGTCTACCAATGCGTTTACCCGCCGCATTATAGAAGTCTACCGTGACTTTTGTCGCACACTTCGCACATGGCGCGAGATTCGTGATTGACAGGTAGCTATTCAGTTTGTTGACGCCGTTCAAAATGACGGGAGCATACAAATTAGAACCTGTCTCTGCCGCGACATAGCCTTCGATACTTTGCACGGGCGCACCTGCGGCTGTTTCGTTGGTAACAATTGACAGAGGCTGATCGGCTTGTATTAGAGCAGTACCGGAGAAGCCATCAGGCAAACCGAGATCGGCAGCATTGATGAGCAACGCGCCGTTCGCGGCAATCGGAACCGTATACTGCTTATTAACAACAGCCTTCCCACTCGCACTGTAGACGATCAGCGATGCCTTCAATGTTTGTGTTGTACCAGTATTTTGCGCTTGGATTGTTGTGGTATAGCCATCAACGTTATTTTCCAGCAAGGCAACGTAGCCCTGACTCGGCGTTGGATTCGCCTGTGTCGGTGGTAGCAGCACCTTTGGTGGCGTGACGAAGAAATCCGGTATGTAGCTGCCGCGTGTATCGAAAGGCGAAGGCAGACCGAGCGAGGCCATTGCGTTGACAGAGGCATCGTCGATACGCATCTGCTTCGTATAGGTCGCGCCCTGATGAATGTTTGGTCCTTCGATGACGAAAGGCGTATGGCGAGTTGTACCTAGATTAGGCTCCCCCGGTAGCGTGGGATAGAAGTTGTCAAAGTTGGTTTTGTCGTTCTGAGCCTCGTCAGCCGTGATAATGATGGTTGTGTTCTGGAACAGCGTCGAATTGCCCTGTTTCGTTGTGTTCAAGTACTGCAACAACTGGCTGAGTGCTTGATCGTCCCAGATGCTGGCCTGTGTATACGTCCAGCCATTTTCCTGCTTGCAACTTGTCACCGCTGGCGGCGCATCGGGGCTAACATTCTCGGTGTTGAAGCCTTCGGCCTGTGTCAACGGAGCATAGAGCAGGAAGCCATTGGGATTGTTGAGGTGCGCCCCGATGAAGCTTGTCATCGAGTTGACCTCAGTTGTCGGCACCGAGCAGGGATTGGGGTCGGTCAAGTTGACCTCATCAATGTTCGCGTTGGTGATGTGCCCCGCTGGATAGTCGTTACCACCGATGACGGCAGTATTCATACCATAGCTCTTGGCAACATCGAAGATTGACTCCTGCCCGAACTCTTCGGCACTGCTTGCGCTACCGCTATACCACAGGTTGGTGTCAAGCGCGGGATCAGGCTGCGTCCAGTAGGCGGCGGGTTCGTCAGGAGTGCGCCACGATGGATAGGCACCCGTTGCCAATTGGTAGTGGTCAATAGGTGAGTAACCGTACTGCGTCCACTCTTCGTAGGCGTTGACACCAAGCTTCGCCACTGAATGTGTAGCAGGTGTCACAGTTGGATTGGCAACAGATTTCTGATCGCGGAACCACGAATCGAAGTACGTCTCGTCCATGTCCACCATAATGATGTTTTTCGCATTGGTATTCCCGATAATGCGATACCCCGGCGAACGCAAGGGTGACAACTTGACATTGATGGTCGCAGTAGAGTTGCCGAGAGGAATTTGGCGCACAATACTATCTTTATAAAGAGGTGCTGTACCACTCACAGTCCAGCGACTCGCCGAAAGATTGTATGCGCCTGAATTCAACTTCGTGAATGAATAGACGCCATCGGCATTGGTGTGCGTGTAACAGGCGAAACTACTCACCGTACCTGGGCTAATGCCAATGTACGCGTTCGCAATCGGCTTACCAGATTTAGAATCGGTAATCTTGCCTTGAATAACGCCAGAACCCGTTCCCGCACGTGTGCAAGAAACAGGATCGGTCGCGGCATTGGGGAGATCGTCCTTATCGCCGAGTGAGATTGTAGAGCGTCCTGGCTTGTTCGCTGCTTGCACTACCAGACTGGAATTGAAAATAGTAAAGGCAAGCAACACGAGAATAGAGCCAGCAACTACGGCACTGAGCAATATCCCTTTTTTGGAACTTTTCCGAAAAAGTGTACGAGGATGAAATTTAGTCATTGATGTGCCTCCTCGCATACATCCTGGCTAAAGATGAATGCGGCTCAAGCAATAACATTACGTCTTTGTTCACAAAGATGTGAAAGAGATTCATAACAACAAAATATACTTATGACAATAAAAAGAGTAGGTCGCAACGAACAATGCTCACCAATTGCTACTTTGCATAATACTTATACCCTGTATAAACTCATGCATCAATTGCCATATACCATTGTTTAGTGTCACTTCTATAGTATGATTGTTTCATGTTAAGGCTATGTTATGTACATATTAAAATTGTACGTAAGGGGCTTAAAAACCTGTAAATATTTATGTAACCATGAAAAAATTCTCGAAACTGTAGAATTTATGGACAAATGTACCTGCTTGTAAAGAGAAACGTTCTTCCATTCTCTTGCGTGCTATAGAATAGCATTGTGAAGAGAGAAACTATCTGAAAAACGTAAAGAGAAGAAATATTTATGCGCGATATACGTGGTAAAAAGCAAAAGAATGAAATTGTTCCTGGTATGAAGGTCGAAGCGACCGAGGGTGATCTCGGTGACTCAGATATCAGTTCCGCGCGAGTGACGAATGTAGAGAGAGATGAGCAGGGCAAGGTCAAGGAGGTCGAAGTCTCTAAAGGTATTCTTTTTCGCAAGAAGTTCGAGATACCGATAGAGCGCGTACAAGAGGTAGATGCGGCAACGAACGGGCAAAATTCTGGCGATGTGAAGATTGATGCCAATGAAGCCGAGTTAGAGTCTCTTGTGAAACCAGGAGAGGAGAGGCTAGCACCCGAAGACGAAAGACCGCAGGATAGTCTGCTCGATCAGGTTGAGCAACAGGCACCAACGGTTGAAGGTGTACGTGAGAAAGAAGCGAATATCCATGCGCCGCGCCAATCGAACACATTCTTGCGTATCATTGGACCGGGAGTGTTGTCGGGCACATCGGGGAATGATCCCTCCGCCGTTACCGCATATTCTGTTGATGGCGCGTCCATAGGCTATGGACACCTCTGGTTGCTGCTGCTCTCAACGCCGCTCTATTATGCAGTTCAATATGCCTGTGCTAAAATTGGACGTATCAGTCAACAGGGACTATCACAACTGTTACGTCAGCATTATGGTCAGCCACTCGCTATTATCTCCTCACTACTACTTATTGTTACCAACACAGCACTCATTGCCGCTGATCTCGCCGCGATTGGGACTGGCTTGGGACTGGTTACGGGCATTTACTGGGCATGGTTCGTCGCTCCCGCTGGCTTCGTGTTATGGTACCTCACCGTCTATCGCAATTTCGAGTCGTTCAAAAAAATCTTCCTCACCATGAGTTTCGTGTTTGTCGCCTATATCCTCACTGCATTCTTTTCACATGCCAATTGGAGTTCGGTTCTCGCGCATACATTTGTGCCACAAATCAGCTTCGATTTCGCCAGCATCAGCAGCGCAGTAGCACTACTTGGTGCCACGATCTCGCCCTACTCAATGTTCTGGCAGACACAAGGCGAGATTGAAGAGAAGCG
>CAXTXB010000014.1:0-18312 GCA_964247965.1 uncultured Dictyobacter sp.
CTGCTCCCCCTTCCCCATGAGCAAGAAATTGCCAAGGTTGATCTCCTGAGCAAAGCTTGCGAGCGTTTCCGTTCTCACCAGTACAGCACGAACATCGGTTAACTCTCCCTCGGTCAGATCAGGAAACGTGCGGTAGAGGAAGTCTGCACTGATCAGAGCAAGAATTGAATCGCCCAGAAACTCTAAGCGCTCATTAGAGCTTTGCCCCACGCCAACCGTTTCGTAGATGTATGAGCGATGTGTCAGTGCCAATTTTAGGAGCTTGCGATCCTGGAAGTGCACCTCCAGGATCTCCTCCAACTCTTTGTGCATGAATGTACCTCTAGCGTTCCATATATCTCATCGGAAACGTGCCCGGTGACTTCTATCGTTTGTAGCCGTCATTTTAACGCGTTTTGGATCGAATCGCAACGCTCCAGTAGAGGAATATTAGCTTGCATGTTTGCCAATAGATTGCATTCAATTTTGCCTTCTTTCTCTTCTTTCTAGAGAGAGAGTATTTGTTCTCTAGACCGCTCTAGACACATATGTTACTCTATAGCAAGTGGGTTTTGAGGAAGACGGGTAATCGCGGGTAGATACCGAGGAAAGTCCGAACTCCACAGAGCGAAGATGCTGGCTAACGGCCAGTGAGGGTGACCTTAAGGAAAGTGCAACAGAAACATACCGCCTGTATGCATTGTAGAGAAGGCAGGTAAGGGCGAAATGGTGAGGTAAGAGCTCACCAGCAACCAGGTGACTGGTTGGCTGGGTAAACCCCATCTGGAGCAAGACTGAACAGAAGGGATAGGTCTACGGGCCTTGCAGGTTGCTCGCTTGTTAACCTTCGGGTTGGTCGCTTGAGGCGTCGGGTAACTGGCGTCCTAGATAGATGATTACCGCTTGTGCTATCGAGAGAGAGTACAAGTACAGAATTCGGCTTATGGCTTCCTCAACCCTCACTGCCCACAAAAAAGAGATAGAAGATATATGACCTTCCATCTCTTTCGGCTACCATTTTTAGTATATATCTACACACACTCAACGTCTATCTGCTGATTCTGTCGTGCTCAATGAGCCAGCGGATAAAATCGAGGCGACGGCTTTCCTTTAGGATCTCACGATATTCAACTTGCTCAGTTACATGATCTTTCATATGAACGAGCTTCGCAGCTTCGCTTTCTGAAAATCCCATGGAGCGTAGACCCTGGAAGTCTACATTGTCTGTAGCATATGAATGTTCTGTCATGATGACTAGCTCCCTTTGCGAATAAACCGAACAAACTATCTATGAACTGAGCTTTTCGAGACCTCTGATCTCTGTAAAAAGGTGTCCATGAGGAGGTCTCTTTGGGTAACAGATGAACTTCTCATTTTTCATAAAGAAGCTTAAGAGAAGCTCATAGGTAGAAACATTTTCCTTCCTCTAAAAATTTCCGCTTCTTGATATATATAGTATACGTACCTGGTGACAAATGGTTACCACTTGTCAGCTTATAGCAAGATGATGTACCGAGATGAGAAAGTGGGTAAACATAGCTGTGGAGTTCTAGAGTATAGGCTCTGGAGGAAGAACTACAAAGAAGAGGAATCGCGTCTTGATTATAGCACAAAAGTTCGGGATGATTCATCTTACTATTTGCACATCCCTCAATCCTATCCTATACTAAGGAAGTGTGTAATTCGTATCATATTTGCCTTCTAACGCTCAGCTTTTCCGCGGTTTCGCCGCTTTCTACAATATGTGTGATTCTTTTTTGTTTGTCTGCTTTTGCAAAGTTGTGCATTTCGTGCAAGGTTTTGCAAAAGCAGACAAACAAAAAAGAATCATAGTGGAGTCTCTTATGTTCAACAGTCTTTCGCTTTCCTGGCCATGGAGCCCTGGCGTAGTGATTTTCTTACTTGCCATGGTTCTGCTCTATATACTTGGTCTCAGACGGGTGCAACTACTCAATAAAAAGGACTCGCAGGAACCCGTAGTGACGAAAAGGCAGATGAGTTTATTCTCTGCTGGCACTATCCTGCTGGCGCTTCTCTTACTAACACCGCTTGATACGATTGCCCGCACACAGCTCTTCTCCGTGCATATGGCGCAGACAGTGGCAATCACCACCGTCTGTGCGCCGCTTATCCTTGGGGGCTGTCCGGCCGTACTGCTGCGTCCTGTACTTGCGTTGTCAGCGTTGCGGAGCTTTCTGCGGTTTGTAACTGTGCCTCTTGTCGCTTCTCTTCTTTTTAATATATCTTTTCTCCTATGGCATGCTCCCAGACTCTTTGATTACGCGATGACAAGCGTTGTGCTATACCAGGCGATGATGCTGTGGATCTTTGTGGCCGCGCTGTTAAACTGGTGGCCGATAATTGGGTCGCTTAAGGAATTACGCCGAACCGGCTATCCGACTCAGATGCTCTATGTGATCCTTGATGGCCAACCGATAGATATTTTCGCTTTTATCCTGGTCTTCAGCGGTATTCCAATTTATACGCATTATGTCATTCCGGCACAAATACATCTGACGTCCTTTGCCGACCAGGCCATTGGTGGCGCGTTTCTGCTCATACCCGGATTGCTGGATATTGTTATCATGGCACCACTCTTCTTTTACTGGTTTACTCAGCTCGAAGGCAAGGCGCGCGCTGCTGATGTGAGAAGAGAACAGGAGGAGGAATATGAAGAGAGCGAATGGGAGGAGCGAACCGAGGCTTAGTTGCTTATCTTGTTTGCTCCTAATCATCCCATGTACATGGCAATCTGATAGCTTCGCTCAGACGCCGCTCATAGAGCGCACGAGGGATCTCTGTGACGCCAAGTGTTTTGAGGTGATTTGTGAGGAACTGAGTATCATGCAAAACGTAGCCGTGCAGCTTTAAATGCTCTACCAGGGCAACCAGGCAGACCTTAGAGGCATCTGTAGCGTAAGAGAACATGCTCTCGCCCATAAATGCCCCGCCGATGGCGATCCCATATAAGCCCCCGACCAGTGCCCCTGTCTGCCAGGCTTCAACGCTGTGTGCGAAACCAATGGTGTAAAGATAGGTGTATGTTTTAATAAACTCTTCGTTAATCCATGTGTTCGCCCTGCTGCCACAGCAACGCATTACAGCTTCGAAGGCGGTATCCATCTGCACATCGTATTTGCCGTTTCTTATAGTCGAACGCAGAGAACGCGACACATGCAGGTTAGTATGTTCAAGAATAGCGCGTGGATCGGGGGCATACCAGCTAATCTTACCCTTAAAATCGGCCATAGGAAAGATGCCCTGAGCGTAAGCATTGATTACAAGTGCCGGGTCTAAGGGTTCAGGTCGTTCTGGCATAAGCTTTCCTCGCGAACCAGTGGACATACTTCGCAGCGCGCGGATTCACCTGCCTCAATAACTCTATATCAGAGGCGTTAAGGGGTTTGATCCACAAGAGCAGCCCCACACACAGGAGTATGAACAACCCGCCAGATGCGCTTAGTAAGATGCGGTTAGTAGGGTGCCAGAGAATGGATGGCAGCGCCGCGACGACAAGAGCTAGCAGAAAGCGTAGAGTGAAGCCAAGGAGTTCTTTTGGATATTGACTGGGCAGATAGCGCAATAAGAAAAACAGCAGCAGTAGCGCAGTGACCACCTTCGCAGTTCCATCGGCTATAAGGGCACCTGCGGCCCCCCATCTGGGGATAAGCACGCTACCAGCCAGAATGACACACAGAATACCTATCCATTGGCTGATCACCACGCTTCTCGGCTTGCCTATGACATAGAGTCCAGCCTGGTGAATAGTTGTGCCTGACACACGTGCCAGGAGATTGAAGAACAAAAAGATGGCTAGTAGTGGCCCAACCGGGTCAAACTTGCTCCCATAGAGCGCATCTGCGATATTAGACGCATTAAAAAGACAAAATACCAGCCCTGGTGCAGCCAGCAATGTCTCGACCTTAATAAGCACCTGCCATGTATTGGCCAGGCGTTCGTAGTGATTGCCCACAAACGCCACCGCCAGTGCGGAGCTTCCAATGCCTATAAAGCCAGAAACAAGCAGCGTATTCGCCGCGTCTGCCAGTTGAAACGACAGATTAAAATAGCCGATCTCTGTCAATGATACAGCGTAAATGCCGAGCAAAGTTACTGAGATCTGCTTAAGAAGTGCTCCTGACGCGATATTATTTACCCAGGCTGATAGGCCTAATTGTATAACAGCGTTGAGCGGAGGACGATAGTTTGTGCCCATTTTCAGTAGAAATGGTGCCTGCCAGACTGCGAATGCCACTGCGCTGATCAGTGAGCCGATCGCCTGCATCCATAGTATGCCGCTGACCCCCCAGCCTCTTTGTAACAGGAAAAAACCAAAGCCTAGCAGGCCGAGTTGCAGCAAACTACCAACGATAAGCACAATTTGCACACGCAGACGAGCAGTGCAAAGTGCGCTGAGAAGATTTGCAATACCGCTGCCCAGCACATAGAGAGCGAGTGGAGTGCTATAGGAGAGGAGGGTGGGGTCAGTCAGGCTCTTTGCAATCTGGATGGTGCCAGGGATAGGTAGAAGTGCAATCAATGCCGCCAGGGGTGGCAGGCCGAAGAGGATGAGGCTTGTACTTAACGCCAGCACGAGAAGACGGATGCCAAATAGATATCTGGTGAGTTTTGCTGCTCCTGCTTCGCCATATTCAGCAAGGATGCGGGGTATAAAGGTCGTCGTTGCATCCTCAAGACCAAGCGCCATGATATAGAGAATAGTATTATAAGCGGTCAGTATAACGGCATAAACTCCATATTGAGTGGGAGAGACTGAACGTGTAATGAAAACAGTGAGGAGGAAGGAAGAAATATAAAACCATAGCCCGTAGACCTGGTTAAATAGATAGTTATTGGGAGTACGGCTCAGCAAATGTTGTGCTTGCTCTTGCGCTAGTTCTCCGACTTCTCTCTCTGATTGCATGGTAACAGATTTCTTTGGAATTGTCTTATAGCTTGTTTCCTTCCCAGTTTCTCCTCTTGTTCTCTCGCTCCTATCAGTTCTTTCCAGATCGTTACCCAGGTGAGTGCTTTTCATATGAATTAATCGTAACGGACGTAGCGGTAGTTTCTGCATAATTTTATTTTAGCTCATCTTGAAAAAAAAGCGTGCTAACCAGCCAATAGCTCCTAGGGCTGCGAAAAGTTCGAGGACACTCACATTAGCTGTAACATGATCAGTTGAGACCAGGTAGAATGCTCCCACTTTAAAGGTTGCCGCGACGAGGAAGAGGCCGAGCCCAATCCAGGCTGGGAGGGTCGCGAACAAGAGCGCTTTCTGCCAGTTCCGTGAGAAAAATCCGATCAGTGTGGGAGTCAAGTAGAGTAGAGTGGTAATGATAGGCGCGATACTGGCGGGAAATGGACCATTCAGGGTTGTATTTGTAGATGGTGGAAGTATGCGCGTCCATAGTTGCGCTGGTACAAGTGCTGTGGTTACCAGCACAGTTTCAATAAGTATCATACCCATTACAAGCAGATCCCATTGCTTCTCGTTTTTTATTTGTGGCGGACCAGGTTGAATCATGAATTGATCTCTCTCTGCATATTAATTTTTAGGAGCGGCAAGCAATCCCATCTGATACTTCATCATCAATATGCGGCGCACTGAGTCATCAATGCGCGCTTTTGAAATAGTGCCGTCGCTCATAGCTTGTTTGATGCCATCGATCATTGTAGCCAGTTCGGTCGGGCTGTTGGCTCCCATAATCACATCTGATCCAGCCTCAACAGCCATAGCCGCAGCTTGTCCAGGAGTATAATACTGGGTGATACCAGCCATAGTGAGGCTATCAGTCATAATAACGCCCTGGAAGTGCATCTCATCACGGAGAATGCCCTGTACTAACTGAGAGGAAAGCGAAGATGGACGCGTCCCGTCGATGGCGGGGACAATCTCATGGGTGACCATGATCGCATGAACCAGTCCTTGTTGAATAAGCGTCCGATAGGGGCTCCAGTCGATCTGCTCCATTTCATCTTTTGTGCGGTTCAGACGCGGAATGCCAAAGTGTGGGTCGACATTGACGTAGCCTAAGCCCGGGAAGTGCTTGAGTGTACCAATTACTTTCCCGCTCTGCTGTAATCCTTTGAGATACGCTCCTGCCATGCTAGAAACAATTGCTGGATTGCCTCCATAAGTCCTGTTATCCAGATGCATTTCGGATGTAGCCAGATTGTCTACATCAACCACCGGGGCCAGGTTAAGATTAATGCCATAGGATGTCAAATCTTGTGCGTCCTGCAGACCAGCCTGCCGGGCTTTCTCAGGATCATTTGTAGCTCCAAGAGAGGCCTCCGATGGACGTGGACCGTCAAGCTGAACTAGCCGGTCTACCGTACCGCCTTCCTGGTCGATGGATATCGCCATTGGCAGAGTCGTACTCCCTTGTTGAATCTGCTGAGTAAGTGATTTTACTTGATCTTTATTGACGATATTGCCATTAGCATAGAAGAGCAGAACCGAGCCAACGTCGTACTGGCTGATCATCGTGCTAAGCTGCAACGAATAGTCGGCACCAATAAATTGAACCATCATCATCTGGCCTATTTTTTGATCGAGAGACATCTGGCTGACGAGCGTGTCAACTGTGCGCTGAGGGTCTGCTGTAGCCTTGCTGTGCGCATCTTTAGAGGATTTGTTTTGAGCAAGAGCATTAAGGAGACTTGTACGCTGATCGTTCGACGACCCTGCGAGTACAGCGGCCCAGCCCTGAGGACCCAGAAACTGCGTAGGGCCGATGCTCATCGCCTGTAATATCACGATGAGCAGCAAAGTTATAAATATTGCCGCCTTTCCCTGGCTCATCCTCGCTGGGAAGGTCCTGTTCGAAGAAATGGGCCTGGGAATAAAAGTGTTATCTGGCTGAGGATAGCCCGGCATAGACCAGGCCTGGGGTGTCTCTAATCCATTGGCCGGTTCGTAATTTGGGACTTGTGGCTGGTTCCTATAATATTCTGGCGCTACGGGAGGTATATTACTGAAGAGTGGCTGTTGCACCGGAATTGGCATTTTACGCGTCTCGATATTCTCGATGGCTTGAACTTTTTCAATTCGTTGTGCTGCGGCTACCAGATTATTAGCAAGAAGATTCCTGGTTGGAACCTTGCGCGTTTCAACTGTCTCGATGGCCTGGGTCTCTTCTGTGACAGCAACTTCTCTCTCTTGCTCTTTAGCCAGGCCTGTTGTCGGGCTGCTGACCATACTTTCCGACATGTTTTCGTCAGGGGTTAGCCACATGCCAGGCTGCTGAAATAATTTGCTGCCTGATTTTTTTATAGAGTTTTGATTGTCGCTCGTATTTGCGTGTGTCTGTAAAGATTGGGGAGCGGTCGGCTCCATAAAAAAGACCCCTTTCAACAGAAAAAGTATTGCCCATCTTAAGTATAAAACAAAACGCTATAAGGGTCTAATGATATGAACGTATCACAAAGATGAGTTGTAACGAGCCTCTCTATTTAAGAATGATCCGTCTTTTGTATTCTCTTTGCAGTAAAACATATCTTGTATAAAAATGCTAGAGCACTGGTTGCTCTTTCATGTGCATCTTTACGCTTCTCTTTTCAAACTACCATATTGATTGAAACGTAAAAGAAACGTAAAATAGAGACACACCTTCACCTCTTTACCACTTGGATATTCACTTTGTAGGTTAGATCTTCACTTTGTAGCTATGATAAAGATGCTTCAGCTGAATTGTGTGGATAGTACTAAATGTGTTGCAAATTTTTCACGTACGTAGATAATTGCTATTACTTGTTTATAAGCTGTACTTTATATTATATACTGTCTTTACTAAATGCTGGTGAAAGGAATCTAGAGTGAGTCATGATGCAGGAGCAGAAACCTATCTTTTCTATACAAAAACAAGGCCATAGAGTGCAGGAGCTTCTCTCACGCCGCCTTCTCGCCAGCATTGTTCTGGCACTGGGGAGTACTCTCGTCCTGGTGCTTCTAGAACTAGGGTCACTTTTTGTCTTCAATAAGTTCCATACCTTTACTTTCCCTTTCTCTTTCCTCGTTGGCCTCTTGCTTCTACTGCTAGAGTTTGCCCTTATTTTTGTGGGCGCTTTTCTAATGGTAAAGCCTCTAGCAATTATTGTTTACCTGCAAACTATCCATCGCGCGCAAGAGTACTATAACCAATCATACGTTTCACTCACATCTATCACAAATACCCGTAAGACCGCCGCTTCTCACCAGGAGCAGACGGTTTCAACTGTCCCTATACAAGATGAACAGGTTTCGATTCTCAACCTGATTGAACAGCAAGATTTCCATCAGCTGATAGTAGGTATGCCCGGTGCTGGTAAGACAATGGCCATGCATATCTATCAATATCAAGCTTCAAAGAAATTTTTATCATTGCTCTCTGCTCCTGGCAAGATCCCCATTTATATCCCAATGAAAAAGTATAGCCTTTTTCTGAAGAGACAAAAGTTGCCGCTACCGGAATTTGTTCAGGAAGACGAATTCCATACTCAGCTTCTTAAGTATATGGAGCAGGGTGACCTACAAGATATACGTTATCTCAGGAACTATATCGGGCAACTGTTTCGTCAGGGGCGTCTGCTGTTACTTTGTGATGGGCTCGATGAGGTCGCAAACGACTATCTCGTGCCGGTGGGCGTGGAGCTTGGAAGGATGATGCGAGATACGCGCAATCGCTTTGTAATAACATGTCGAGAGATAGACTATCGCCAGCAGCCCGACCTTGTTCAGCTGGTCGAAGAGGGGCAAGCGGCCCACGCAGTTATTCATCCTCTCCAACCAGATCAAATTGCAGAAGTTGTCGAGGGCTACATTGAGAAGCAAGATAAGCAATGGAGGCATACTGCAGGCCAGATTATG
The DNA here is from genome assembly GCA_964247965.1 of uncultured Dictyobacter sp. GTDB lineage: Bacteria > Chloroflexota > Ktedonobacteria > Ktedonobacterales > Ktedonobacteraceae > Dictyobacter. The sequence continues at coordinate 8,831 of CAXTXB010000014.1, forward strand.
TCAGTCATTGAGCGTAGTCGTCTGCGCTATCACTGTACAAATCCCTTGATGCTCTTTACCCTGATGGGGATTATTGACAAAGTTGGTGTTGAGCGTGGAAAGCAGACTGATACACGAAGTCTTCTCCTACACGAGTATGTGAAGCAAGCGCTCAATAGTGGGCGGAAGCAGGCAAAATGGAGCCAGAGGGCACCCGCTGAGCAAGAGGTTATCAGCTACTTAAGCGAGATAGCTTACGCTGCCCATTGGACTAACACTATTCATGCGGTCCAGCTTCCTGTCGCTTCTCAGGCACCGGGAGGAAGCCGTAATGCGCAGAATAGATCGGTCGAGTCAGCAGATAAACTACGTGCATGGCTTGATGCGGACCCCGTTAGAACCGCTCTTTTAACAGATGATGAACATAAAAGTATATCTTATAGTGACGCGCCTGAATTGTTGCAACTTGCCCTGGATGCTGAGCTTATAGATATAGGTTCAGATGATGTTCTGAGTTTTCGTCATGAATTGATTGCCGAATACTTCGTGGCTGAATATCTTTCGACACGGAAAAGTATTTCTACATCCACTATGCGCGAGGAGCTTTTGCAGCATGTCGAGCACTGGAGTGAGCCTGTTGCACTCTGGGCTGGTTTACTGGATGAGCCATTGGAACTCGCTGAAAGCTTTGAAGATTCCGATCTAGATAGATCTACGTTCATGCTTGAGAAACTTGCTCTGAGCCTCATCTGTGTGGGAGTACTCTGGAAGCCCCCACAGGCTGATATTCAACGCGTTTTCATGCTGCCACAGAGCATAGAAGAGGCCCTCTCAATCGCTGTAAGGGAAAAGGATACACGCGAGGCGCTGGCGCGTATCTTCACACTTTGCGCAGAAGAGGGAGGCCAGGAGATTTATCGTTCGCTACTGTCTATTATTATGGTAGAAGGTGCCGACGAGTTCGTAACGCTGCTAGATCAAAATATTGTGCCAGATCTGCTCTTTACGCAGCTGCAAGACGCCATAGATAATGCCGGGTATGAGTCTCAGGTAAAGCGCATTGCCCGCGTCTTAGGTCGTTTTGGTGGCGTTGTGGGTGACCGCGCTGCCCAACTGAGTCTGCCTGCTCCTGAGAGAAGTGCTCGCCTGCGGGCTGCTGTCATAAACATGCTGGGAGGAACGAATCATGCGAGCGCTGTTCAGCCACTTATCGCACGTTTAAGAGATACTGAAGCGTTTATTGTTGAAAGGACTGTCAATGCCCTGATTCGTCTCGGGCCGGCCTTAAGCTTGACGCAGGTGCTGCAAGAAATAGAAAATCGCATGTCTGAGCCTTCAGGCAAACGAATTCATCAGGCTGCGCTGCTCATTCTTGAACGCTTTATGAGTGAGCAGGATAGACAGCGCCGGCTCTCTTCATCACACTATCAGTCTACTATTGAGCGCGTTGTGTCTGTTCTCACCTCAAACTATCAGGACGAACCGGAAATCCAACGTCAGGCTCGGGAGATAGTCGTACGCCAGGGTCAAAGGCTGGGAGAGGCTAGCGCGCAGGACGCCTCCGATACGCGTTGGACGGCCCTCATGGATGTACTCCTGAGCTACCTATCTTCGCAGGATGACGTCACCATTCTCAACGTCACGCAGGCCTTACAAGAGATCGGTGCGCCCGTTGTGCCTCGTCTGCTAGAGCTCTTGCATAACCCAGCTGATGATGTACGTGTTCATACCATTGAAATTTTAAACGTTGTTCGCGATAGCCGCGCATTGCCTGCGCTCCTGCCCCTGCTAACTGATAAGTCTCATGCGGTTCAGCAGCGTGTAGCTCGTGCACTGTATGTGTACGCACCCGAAAGTATTCCAGGTTTGATTAATGGTGTGCTGCACGATCCAAGTGACGCAGTGGCCGATAGGGCAGCTCAGATCCTGGTGGACATTGGTCAGGATGTGGTTAAACTGGTAATAGAGGCTTTGCCCGTAATAGTGCCCGGGCGTACGCGTTTTCTTGTTCAAATACTAGAGATCATTCATGACCCCGGATCTATAGCTGTGTTGGTCAGCCTGCTTAACAAAGCTCCTCAGCTAGAACCACTTCTCGTTATCTCTATCATACGTGCGCTGGGACAATTTTCGGATAAACAAGTTGTTGCCCCTCTTTTAGAAGTTTTAGCTACCACCAATCCTCAATTTTATGAGGAGGCGGTTACCGCATTAAGTCAACTTGGCGATGTCGCTTTAGAAGGCCTGATTGTGGCATTGGATGTCGATCATGATTCGACCATCGTGCAGCGTGTGCGGCGGGCGATTCTGGGCATGTCTCCGTTCCCGGGTGAGCTGTTAATGCGAGCACTGGAGCAGAGTACAGAGAGCCAGGTAGACCAGATTTTGACCATCTTCCGCATGCAAGGGCGTGAGGGTGCGGCCGTTCTGGCGAGATATCTGCTGCATCCCGATGAATGGCTACGCCATGCTATCCAGCAGACACTTGAAAGTATGCCAGGCCCTGTAGTCGTGCCAGGCCTGCTCGCCGTTTTGCCCCAGCCCACTTTGCGCGAAATAGCTTCTACCTTTCTGCTCAAGTATCCCGACGCCGCAGTTGCTCCGCTTGTCGGTGTTCTGGGTGAACAGGAGCGTGGTGCTATTGCGGCTGCCCTGCTCCCGCAATTTGGCCTTGGAATTCTGACGCCACTTATTGCTGGACTGGATGATCCGAGAAGTATGGCGCATGAATCTGCGCGACGGGCGCTTGTTGACCTGGTTCATCAAAAGCAAGAACAGGGCGAGGAGCGTCATGTGCTGCAAGAAATTGTGCGCCTCTTCGGTGACCCTCTGCCACCACGCGCACGCGAAGCGCTCATGAGCATACTGACCAACGAGTTTGCCCGAATAAGCTTACCCGTACTTCTTGAAGGGCTGGAGGATGTCCATCTGATAGAATCGGTTGCTGAAGCACTAACACGCCTCGTGGACAAACCTGCTTTGCAGGAACGTGTATTGAGTTCTTTGGTCGAGGCATTGGGCATTGAAGACAGACGCAGTGGATCTGAAATTGCCCTTGTTAGAATAGGAGCTCCGGCAGTAGCCCGCGTCGGTGAACTTATTACCAATAGTGATCCCGCAGTGGCCCGGGCCGCGATGCATATTTTAAGCGAAATAGGTGTCCCCGCCCTCGCGTTTATCTGGACCGCTTATAGCGACCGCAATAATCCAGCACGGCGAAAGGCCGCTCGTGCTATCTTCCGTCGTATGCCGCCTGAAGTAATCAAAGATGAGCTTGTCTCACTGCTGATAAGCAAGAATCGCGATGATATGTCTATGGCAGTTGCATTACTGCTAGAACGTATTGACGACGAGACGCAGATGGACTTTCAAGATCAAGTAATGGTGCCTGAGCTTCTCGATTATATAGAGACACACAATGTACAGGAGACGAACCTGCGCATTATTGCCCTTTTGCTTCTCCTGGGTGAGCAGGCAATTACAGACCATCTCATTCAAGCGCTGGACGACAACCCGCAGCATCGAGAACAGCTAACCTCTATGCTTTTATTGCTAGGTCCGAAAACCCACGCGCTTCTGCTGGAAGTTCTCGCAGACCCAAACACCAACTCAGGGTTGCGCAACGACATTGCAGGCGTCCTGAGTATGCTAAAAGCCCCTGACGCGCTCACCGACCACGTCTATAAACTAAGCGAATACGGCTTATCACAGAAGAGTGCGGGCGCGTTATTCTCTGAACAACTAGCTCTTGCACTGCGTGCCCTTGGTGGCTTGCTTGTAAGCGGGCAGTGGCACCCACGGAAATTGATGGAGCTACGCGATGCTCGTGACTCTAATGATCCTGGCTATGAACTTTTTAATATATTGCTTGGTTGGCGTTATACACCGGAGATCGAGAAGCTGCAAAGAGACATGGATGTGCAGAGCGATATGTTCAAGAAAGAACTTCTCGCTCTAACCATGAAGGTTACCGAAGAACAGCAGCGTATCAGCAACCTGGAAACGGACCTCGAAAAAGCTCGTCAGGAGCATGGAGTGCGGAATGACGAACTGCAAAAAACATCGCATGAACGAGATGCCATGCGCATAAACCTGGAAAAGGTTACAAACGAAAAGAACAAGCAGCAGGTAACTCTTGAAGAGACAACGAGAAGGTATAACGCCCTCTTAGCTCAATATCAGGGCTTACAAAAGCAATTGCAAGGTATAAGCCAGGGGCAGGATCAGAGGCAGAGTCAAGGCCTGAACCAGGGACCAAGGCAGATAAATAAGCCGCAGAATCCGGTAAGGTAAATTAATGTATCCTATCAAGAGGGTGCTTCGTGTAGTAAAGGTGTATATAAAAGCGAGCACGCAGGAAATACCTGCTGAAATAGAGTGTAGATAGGAGCTGCCATATGAGCAAGCATGATGACAAGAAGACTGACAAGCAGTTACTTAGTGAGAAGATCAAAGATATTCGCATCGCAATGATGACCACTGCCGAACCGGATGGAACCTTACATAGCCGTCCGATGGCCACACAGGATCTTAAGGCACTAGAGTTTGATGGCGATCTCTGGTTTTTCACCCACGCCAGCTCCCCCAAAGTAGACGAGGTACAGCAGCATCAACAAGTGTGCCTGAGCTATGCCAAGCCTGATGCCAACCTGTTTGTTACCATCTCTGGTACCGCACAACTTGTACGCGATCGCGAAAAGATTAAGCAGACCTGGAAACCTTTCTATAAAGCCTGGTTCCCAGAGGGAGAAGATGATCCCGATCTAGCGCTCTTAAAAGTGCATGTTGAAAATGCTGAGTATTGGGACGCGCCCACGGGCAAAGTGGGATTAATTGCGAATATGATCAAAGGTATCTCCTCTAATACCCAGGAACCTGTTGGTGAAGATGTAAAGCTTGACATGCATCAAACCAAATAAATTAGGTGTTTGTTGTCAGCGACGGAGGAGAGTAGAAAAGAGGAGCTACAGAATTTGTTCTGTGGCTCCTCTTTTTTTATAAGAGATGTACATTTACCTTTTAGGTTTTATAACATCCTGGTAAAGCTCTTTACCTAGAGTGAATACTAAAAACCCATGCGTACCCAGTATCGCTGCCCACAGGGCAAGAGTAAAGATATTACGTGGATCAGTATAAATGTGACGATTGTCTTTCACATGTGAAAAGACTTGATTCATGGCTGTTGACATTGAACCTCCTATTGATGCCTCTATTTTCCTCTTTAGACAAAGTATCGCTTATACAACTACTTTTAGATTCATAGACACCATACGCATTTCAATGTCTTCACGTTTCAGAGAAGAAGCAAGTTTCGTATTAGCGTTTTCTTCCCTTGTTCAATCCATCTTGTTTTCCAACTAGCGAGAACGTGCCGTGATAGAGCGAGCTGCCGCAAGCGCCACCCGCTTTGCCGCCGCCTCAACACCCGTTACAAAGCGGTAGTAAGGGCCAAAGCTGCGCACTGCCGAGTACCCTATGAAGTAAAGACCTGGCACATTGCTCTCAAACCAGCTATTGAGCACCGGGGAACCCTTATATGTCTGAATCGAATCTATCAGCGCCTCATCTAGCATAGTCAAACGTTTGACGTCGGAGTGGAAGCCAGTGCCCAGGAGAATATGGTCAACCTCCAGGACCTCTTCATTTGAGAGCGTCATTTTCACAACATTGTCTGCAGCTTCAACCTGCTTTACATTGGTACTTTCATGCATGGTCACTTTTCCAAACAGACGTGGTTTTAACCAATGTGAGCCAGCCGATCCGTGTGTTGTATCGACCATGATATCTTTCCTATTTTGTGGCGCACGATGAAAGATGTATGGATACTTCTCTAGCAGGAGGTTTGTCCAGCCGCTCCCCATCATTGCTTTAGGGGATCGAATGCTTTGCAGCCAGGGAGGAAGCTTGCCGCTGGCTACTTTCACCCAACGCAAGGGACTACGTGAAATCAGCTGAACGTCGGCGTTTGCCTCAGCCAATAATGCAGCCGTTTCTAGCGCGGCCTGGCCCCGACCAATGACCGCAACCCTCTTTCCTTCGAAATGACTGAGCTTATTATGATCGCTGGAGTGCGATAGCAGCGTCGAGGGCAATCCTTCATACTCTTCTGGGACGTAACGGTAATAATGAAGGCCTGGGGCCATAACAACAGTATTTGAAGAGACCACCCGACCATCCTCTAGCGTTACCACAAATTGCTCATCTTTACGCTCAATATGGGTAATATAGGTCTCATCTAGATCAGGAACAGCATTTTTTTGAAACCAGAGTGCATAGTCAACGAACATCTCCAGGGTTATAGGATCGGGGACAGTAGCCAGGTCGATGCCTTTCGCCTCGAAATAGCGCTCGAAGCTATATTTCTTCTGTGGATCTGAGAGATTTGTTGCCCACCAGTATGAACGCAGATACATGCCTTCAGGCATATGCTGACGCCATAGATGAACTGGCTTGCCAAATATCGCCACCTTCAAACCGCGGCTTCGCAGATGTGTCACAGCGGAAAGTCCATAGGGACCGGCTCCCAGCACAATAGCATCATAATGCGCTGTTAGTGAGGAAGACTCAACCTTTTCTACATCGATGGATACACTCATTTCAAAAATTCTCCTCGCTCCAGGTGGTACTATTTTTGATGTATATATTTGCGCTTAGCCCTGGATGTCATTTTATTCATGTATATTTTATGATTCAAGAAAGCTGTAAGAATTTGAAAACGCTTAAGGATATACTGCTTTGTAATATGCAGTGGCCCAGGTGCTAATTTGATAGAAATAATTCTATCGTAAGTATAGCATGAGATAATAATTGTCTGTCAACGATTGATAAAGAACATAGGACATTTGGCGCATCGATGTATGGATCACCCGGAATCTTTGGCAATAATGACTCATCCGGAATTTTTCAAAAATTCCGGATGAGTCATTATTGCCAAAGATTCCGGGTGGTTGAGTTGATTACGGTTCTGAAAAGAGATCTGCAGGAAGTATTTTGGGAACGATGACCTTGAGTGTTTTTGGCACAATACGGAAGGTTGTGCCAGGGAAGCCACGCTTATTCGTACGCCCTTCTGGATCTCCATCGACCTGGATGGCCACGGGAAGATTGGTATGGATCTTTACTTCCTCCACACTATCATAGCGGACCCAGCGCTTGCGGTCCTGGCGTCGCAAGAGAAAATCGAGCAGGACTCTAAGGCGACCCAGGAGATCTTGACTGTAGATTACAGCCATGTCGAGCTTGCCATCATCACATTTTGCTCGCCATGTAAACTTGAGCGTGCCCGCATAGAGTTGTGTGTTGCCAAAGATAACCTGTAGTGCACGGGCACGTATCGTTCGTTCGCCCTTTTGTATAAAGACGGTAAAATTGGGATAGCCAAGTCCCAGCCAGGTGCCAAGAAAGAGATAGCCCAGCACTCCCCACTTTTTTACTGGCTTCTTTTCAACTGCATGTGTAACCTCGGCATCGAGACCCATCGTCGCCATAAGTAAGAAGTAACGCTCATTCACATGCCCCAGATCAATGCGTCTCACCTGTCCATCCACAAGAATATTGCGTGCCCCCTCATTTTCCAGAGGAATCCCTACCTCACGCGCCCAGACGTTGATCGTACCGCTTGGGAGCACTCCCAATGCAGTTTCACTGCCCGCGAGCTTCTGTATGACCTCATTGATCGTGCCGTCGCCACCTACTGCAATAACTACGTCATATTTTTGTTCGACAGCTTCTTGGGCTAGCCTTCCTCCATCGCCAGGACCTTTTGTCAATTTTAATTCAGCATCCCAGCCATGATCATTAAGAAAGGAGACCGTTTCCTGTATTTGTAAGCGATTATGTTCATAACTGCCAGCCGTCGGGTTAGCAATAATAATAGCTGTCGTCCGTTTTTGACCCTCAGGCTGTCTATTTTCTGATGTTTCTGTCTGCATTGTTACCTCGAACATACTTGTTTATTGTGGCCACAAAAAATGTATTCCATATTTATATGTCTTAACTGTAACTGAAGAACTGTAAAACTACAAGTCAACGACAGAATTCTAAGCATGAACTAATCTTTCCCTGTAGAACGCTCAAGTTTCTTACCCTGACTCCATTCATTTTTGAAGAAATAGGGCTGTACCCTCAAAGAATAGGTAAAAGCGGTGCCATATTTTACTCAAAGTTTAAGAATATGTTATATTTTCCTTAGGATTAAGTTATTTCGTTTTTTTATGCATGTATAGAAATATGATACACAAGGTTGGCGAAAGATGACAGATGGAGCATCTCCTACAAATGGGCAAGTGGAAACTCTCATACAGCATGTCTTTGCTGTAGTGAAGGTATGTCCGTTAGGAAGAGTTACAACGTATAGTTGGATTGGGAAAGCGCTTGGCTATCCGCGTGGGGCACGCATGATTGGCTGGATTATGAATGAGGTTTCAGAAGGAATTCCAGCACAGCGTGTCATTAGCAGCAAGGGGGAGCTAACAGGTGGGTGGGCCTTTGGTGGAAAAGACAAAATGCGTCAGCTGTTAGAGACAGAAGGTATCGATTTTTCGGCCGATGAGCGCGTGGATCTCAAACGCTATGGTTGGGACCCTTCGCGAGACCTGAGTGCGGCAGAGCTTGAGCGTATTCTAAATGATGCTGAAGGCATTTCCGTCAGAGTAAGCCCACGCTTATTACAGCTCTTGAGGAACGATCCGGCCTCACCATTACGACCGTCGTAAATATTCTCAATGAGATCTTCTGGATGCTTTGACGCCGCGTTTGGAGATCAACCCGTTTTCTATTTTGCTTTGTAAGCATATTGTCTAAACTCCAGCTATGAAACAAGGGATGGTTAGGAATGACCAATCGTATAGGGTAGCAACAATTATTGTACATCTTTTCGATTTCTGTACACTTTTGTGCCTCACACAAAAGTGTACAGAAATCGAAAAGATGTACAATAATTAAAGAAGAAACACGTCGGAGGCGTGTAGATTTTGAAGTTGTGGTGAATAATCTAAAGAAGGATAACAGAGAATCTATGTTGCAAAAAGTAAGTAGAGGCAGCATCTTTCCACGTGAGGATGGGAAGACGATCGATGAGCATTTTGGTGTTTTGCGTACCCAGCAGGATGCATTCAGTCTGGCGCATATGTTCGCGCCTCCCGCTTGGCGCGAACCGGCCCAGGTGGCCGAGTTTGATGAGGTTGTCATCGTTGTGCGAGGGAAGTTGGCAATCGAGGCCGATGAGCAGCGGGTAGAGGTTGCGCCGGGCGAGACGTGCATGGTGGGTCAAGGGACGCGTGTCGTGTATAGAAATGCATCCCTCGATGAGCAATGCGAATACTGGTCACTCTGCATGCCCGCATTCCGACCTGAGCGTACACAGATGAGCGACTTTTAGCCCTTAATGACTCATCTCGAAAGTTTGAAAAATGAGGAAGAGTGTGTTTTTGGGGGGGGGGGGGGGGGGGGGGGGGGGGGGGCGCGCGGAGGGGAGCCCCGCCGGCCAGGGAATAAGGAAGGTT
>CAXTXB010000014.1:18322-20430 GCA_964247965.1 uncultured Dictyobacter sp.
CCCCCCCCCCCCCCCCCCCCCCCCCCCCCCCCCCCCCCCCCCCCAAAAAACACACTCTTCCTTCATAATGATGGTTGCATCATCGAAGTGCTATTAAGTAACTGATTGCCTGGGGCAAGGCAGCGAAATAAGAGATCGTATAATCAGGCACTATTGCTTGATCAAACGCATTACTTTGATTGTAAGAGACAAAGATGGCCTTCATTCCCACTTGTTGCGCACCAAAGATATCGTGGTACAGATCGTTGCCGACAAAAATGGCCTGTTCTGGCTGTATTTCCAGGGCTGCAAGAGCTTTCTGAAAGAGACGTGCATCTGGCTTACGATACCCGTAATCGCCGGAGATGATAATGGGATCGAAGTAATTTGCCAGCCCTACCGCTCGCAATTCGGGGACGGCATAGGCGCTCTGAGCGTCGGAAACGACGCCTAGACGATAGTGTAGACGTAACTGTTCGAGTGTCTCCAGCACCTGAGGATAGGGGCGTAACCGCTTACGAGCGATGCCTCGGTGCAATTCTGCCAGGAACAGTGGGAACTGCTCTTGCTTCTCGGGAGGAAGAGATAGGGCAGTATTCCCTGACACTGTATGTAAGAACTCTTGCCAGACCGCAACCGCATCCCACTCCCCAAACTTTTCAGTGCTTTTAGCACGCTGTCGTTGCATAATCTGAAAATACAGGTCGCGCACTTCCCAACGATGAAGTGAAATACCCTGGTATAGTAAAAAATGTCCAATAGCCCGGTAGATCTCCTCTAAGCCTTCATCCGTCTCAATATCAATAAGTGTTCCATTTACATCAAAGAGGATTGCACGAACATCCATTAAAAAGTCCTTAACGTAATTTTTGCTTCCTCAATAAGCTGCCGCCGATACTCATGGCTAATCCAGGAGTTACGGGCGATGCGCAGTAGTGTTAGACCCATTTGGAAGGGCAAGCGTCCACAAATAGAATGAAATGCACTGGTGCGATCTGGAAAATGGCATGCATATTCCCATAGAAAGTGACCAATAAATGGTTCTGCCGCATATTTATTGCTTGTGATTTGCAGGAAGAAGTGTTGTAGTTCTCCGGCAATGCGTCCCAGGTCAAAGATGCGGTCCGCTCGTTTCATCCTTTCCAGGTCGATTCCAATGACGCTTAAGCCTTGCCCAAAGAGAAAGTTTGATGGTGTCGCGTCGCCGTGAACGAGAACTTGCTGGTCTTCCCACATGCGTGGCTGCTCGTGCCAACGCTCGCGCAGCCAGGAGAACTCCTGCACCTCGTCCCAATTAATTAACTGTTGTTTAAAGAGTTTTCGCACCAGGCGGTCAAGATAGTTACAATCCTCATGAAAATTCACCCCATAGCCGTTTGCTGTCCGATTATGAAAGGTTGCCATAAAGTATGCCAGCGCGGTGAGTTTTTCATATAGTCTTTCGGGCTTTTGCCACTGAATGGCATCTGTGATAATACTACTTAGTGAATGTCCGCCACGATATTCTTCAACCAACAAGCTATTCAACCCACCATTGTAGCCAAGCGGGCGTACGATATCGTGCGGATAGCCAGTAAGTCCGTAGCTGCGCATCAGGTGCAGATTATGAAACTCTTGCTCCATACGTTGATACTTCACTGACATATGGTTATGACCATTTCCTGCAAAGAACTTTCCAATCAATTGTGTATGACTGTGCTTCTCTTCATAAAGATATACTTCGTTACTACCCCCCATACGAAAGACACGAAAGGCTGCATGATGATTGTTCAACCCTATAAGAGGTAGTATATCATGCTTTAAATAGCCATAGAGGGGATCATGACTGGGCAAGTGACCAACATATTGTTTTGACATATATTTTAACTTTCGCACTTTCCCTGATTAAGGAGGGCGTATGTAATAGAAGTGTTAACCATAAATTAAGAGATGGTTAATTCTTATCCTCTATGATAGGAGAGAGAGGCAGCAAATGTCAAGAAAATAGAAGTTTGAAATCCAATTAGCTTTGGGGTGTTTGGTTCCTAGTATGTGCATCTTCTCGCTCTATGACTTGGTGCGGCTTCGCCACTCTTTAGGGTTCTTGTTACATATTTTTACATTTCGACCTATTTTGCAAAGCGCAAAAT
>CAXTXB010000014.1:20440-25027 GCA_964247965.1 uncultured Dictyobacter sp.
AAAAAAAATATTATAAAAAAAAAAAAAAAAAAAAAAAAAAAAAATTTCTGGGGCCCAGAAGCCGCACCAAGTCATTACGCAAGTTGGTCAATGCGGTTTTTTTCGATAGCTTGTATGGCTGCAATTCCTTCTGCTTGAATAAGGAGAGGGAGTTGTCCAAATCTGGCGTCTGATGTCAGGCCTTTTTTGTAACGTGCATAGATCTGCTGAACTATAACCACATTTTTAAACAGGCCGTAGACATAGTAGAAGACGATATTATTCACTTCCCGTCCGCTGCGCAGGGCGTACTCGTGGACTAATTGCGTGCGACTGAAGTTCCCGGGATGGTTGGTTATGCCCATACTCGCAGCCTGGAGCTCTGTTGGATCGTCTGCCTGGACCCAATAGGCGAGGGTTGTGCCAAGGTCCATCAGTGGATCACCTATGGTCGCCATTTCCCAATCGAGTACAGCAACAATCCGAGACAGGTCGCTGGCATCCAGCATGAGATTGTCGTACTTGTAGTCATTATGGATGAGCGAAGATCCTGAATCGGCAAGACGATGCTCAGCAAGCCACTGCCCAACTCGTTCTATGACTGGTAGGTCATCTGTTTTCGCTCGTGCGTAGCGATCTAGCCAGCCGGTGATCTGCCGTTCAACATAGCTGCCAGCGCGCGCCAGGCTTTTTAACTCCGTTGAAGTATAGTCAAGGTTGTGAATAACGACCATATTTTCTATAAATGCTTGTGAGATCTGCCGCATAATAGTCTGGTTCAGACCAGCTGGCGGCTCTTTTTGAATGACAACGCCTTTCACCCGCTCCATAATATAAAATGGTGCTCCAAGAATAGACAAGTCATCGCTATAGATGACAGTGCGCGGAACTTTGGGATAAATAGGATATAGATCTGTGAGCAGTTTATACTCACGGGCCATATCATGGCCCGATTTGACATTCGCCCCGATCGGTGGGCGACGTAGTACCAGATCTCGCTGACCTATGTGTAGGAGATAGGTTAGATTGGAGTAGCCCTGAGTGAAGCGTTCAACTGAGAAGTCTGCGCTATCTACTGTCTCGTTCAGATGAGTACGTAGGAATTCATAGAGCCTGGTGATATTTAGTGCTTCATCTGATTGAATAGCCTTGCTCTTCTTTATCGTCGCGTTGTCATCCATTGTCTTTCTCGCAATCCCTTCAGTTCGTCTAAAAACTAGTAAAATTGCCTATAGGCAGTTTTTACATCTTTGGCCAAGCTTTTAGAAAATTGTCGCGCAATCTCTACTGTGCTGTGAGGCCACCATCGAGAACCAGCACTGTGCCAGTTATAAAGCTTGATTCGTCGCTCGCGAGGAAGAGGGCTGCATTCGCGATGTCCTGGGTCGTGCCGAGTCGGCCGAGAGGAATAATGCTGCCCAGCTTCTGCAGAGCACGTTCGGGATCGCGATATGTTGAGGCCATCGCATCTAACATAGGTGTGGAGGTAAAGGCAGGAGCGATAGCATTCACGCGGATATTTGCACGGGCCAGTTCGAGGGCTGCTGTCCTGGTGACCTGGATACAAGCAGCCTTTGAAGAGGAATAAGCTGCGTAGCCCGGGTCACCAACGATGCCGGCAGCACTTGCAGTATTAATAATTGAGCCCTTGATGCCAGCCTGCAGCATAGCAGCCGCACCGTATTTGATGCCCAGGAATACTCCCTTCGCGTTTACTGAGAAGACTCGCTCCCACTCATCCTCTTCCAGGTCAACAAGCGCGGTATGTTTTTCGCCTATGCCAGCGTTATTACACAGGATATCAAGTGTGCCGAAGTGGGCGATAGTTGCTTTGACCGCTGCATCCACTTCCTGTGCCATGGTGACGTTGAGACGAACTGCGAGGGCTGCTCCACCCTGCTCCTCGACCATGCGTATTGTTTCAGCAATGCTGCCCAGGTTGAGGTCGCCTACTCCAACATTCGCCCCTTCACGCGCGAATAACAGGGCCATTGCGCGGCCAATGCCGCTGCCCGCTCCGGTAATCAAGGCCACCTTGCCCTTAAGTCTGTCTGCCATAATGCGCCGCCTCTCCTAGTAGTAAAGTGAACGTTATTTTTATCTCAAATGTGCTAACGACCAGTTACAACGACAACTTTACCTGTGACCTGGCGTGCTGCAATACGCTTAATGGCTTCTGCTCCTTGATCTAAAGGAAATGTGGCTGAAATAAGAGGCGTAAGCTTGCCTTCGTCGATCCAGGTGAGCAACTGCTGGAAGTTCTGCATATTATGTTTGGGGTCGCGCTGTGCGAATGATCCGAAGAATACACCGACGATTGAGCAGCCTTTGAGTAGCGCTAAGTTGAGAGGAATGCGTGGAATCTCTCCATTGCTAAAGCCAATGACCAGGAAGCGGCCTTCCCATGCGGTGTTGCGCAGCGCGGCCTCCGAGTAGGGGCCACCGACTGGATCGTAGACGACATCCACGCCTCGTCCGCCCGTCAGGGCTTTCAGGCGTGCCTTAAGATCTTCAGTGCTGTAATTGATAAGTTCGTCGGCACCATGCTGGCGGCAAACGGCAAGTTTCTCAGCGCTAGAAGCCGCTGCGATGACCTTTGCCCTCATCAGGTGTCCCAGCTCAACTGCCGCAAGTCCAACGCCACCGGCCGCCCCTAACACCAGGAGCGTCTCTCCAGCCTGCAGCTTCGCGCGATCTTTAAGAGCGTAATAAGACGTGGCATAGGGCATGGCGAAGGCAGAGGCCGTTACAAAATCAAGGGTTGGTGGAAGAGGAATAAGGTTGGACTCGTCTGTCACAACTTCTTCGGCGAAGCCTCCCCAGCCTAATACTCCAAGCACATGATCACCTATCTTCGTGCGTGTTACCCCTTCTCCCACTTTCGTAACGATACCAGCCACATCGCTGCCGGGTGCGAAAGGCATATCCGGCTTGAACTGGTATTTCCCCTCAATAATCAATGTATCTGGGAAATTAACGCCACAGGCCTTCACCTCCACCACAACTTGCCCCTGCCCTGGCTTAACGGGCGCAACATCTTCCAGAACCAGCTTCTCGGCCGGGCCAGGCTCTTTACATAGCAGTGCTTTCATGCTTCCCTCTTTCTTCGTTGAGTAAACATCTCTATTATATAATGTGAAGCAGGCTGAGCATAGAGATGTGCGTTGAAACATGCAAATATGGTACAGTAGAAATAGTGTAACATGATTTCAGCGCTGTTATCTAGTTCTCCTTGAAAGGAGCAGTCGACGTGGAATTCGCATATTCACAAGAGGTAGAGCAGTGGCGTGAGCGGCTTTTAGCCTTTATGGATCGCTACGTATTTCCCAACGAAAAGGTTTTTTATGAACAGGTTGAGGCTTCGGGCGATCCTCATCATCATGCCGAGGTGGTGGATGAGCTGAAGGCAAAGGCCAGGGCGGAGGGGCTGTGGAATCTATTTTTGCCGGATAAAGAGTATGGCGCAGGCCTGACCAATCTTGAATACGCGCCCCTGGCCGAAATTATGGGCAAGGTGATATGGGCCTCTGAGGTCTTCAACTGCTCGGCTCCAGATACTGGCAACATGGAGATTTTGGCCCAGTTTGGTACAGCGGAGCAAAAAGAAGCATGGTTGAAACCACTTCTGGAGGGAGAGATTCGCTCTGCCTTTGCCATGACTGAGCCGGACGTGGCCAGCTCGGATGCTACAAACATTCAAATGACTATTCGGCGCGAGGGTGATGAATACGTCTTGAATGGTCGTAAATGGTGGGCCTCTGGTGCGGGGCGGCAGCGCTGCAAAATCTTTATTGTCATGGGCAAAACTAATCCTGAAAATCCGAATAGACATCTCCAGCAGAGTATGATTCTCGTGCCGAAGAGCACACCAGGCGTAACGATTGTGCGCAGCCTCAAGACCATGGGACACCTGGATAACGAGAGCCACTGCGAAATTAATTTTGAGAATGTGCGTGTCTCGGCGACAAACCTGCTGGGTGAGGAAGGATCTGGCTTTGCTATTGCCCAGGCGCGCCTGGGACCGGGTCGTATACATCACTGCATGCGCTCAATTGGGGCGGCTCAACGCGCACTAGATCTGATGTGTCAACGTGCCACCCAGCGTGTCGCCTTTGGAAAACCACTTTCGGAGCAAGGCGTGATTCAAGAGTGGATAGCCGACTCGCATAATGAAGTCGAACAAGCACGCCTGCTCACGCTCAAAGCCGCCTGGACGATGGACACGTTGGGCAAAAAAGCGGCCCAGGACGAAATTGCCATGATCAAAATCATCGCTCCTAAGCTTCTCACGACCGTCTCTAATCGGGCTATGCAGGTCTTTGGCGCTGGAGGCCTCAGCGATGATTTCCCTCTCGCTGAAATGTGGTCCGGAGGACGCAAGCTGCAACTTGCTGATGGCCCAGACGAAGTTCATAAACGCTCATTAGCCCGCTCGCTCATCAGGAAGCTGACAAAGTAGTGTATGTGGCTCGTCTCCATATTCGAGCGCCAGTGGTCATCTTAAACCTGGCACTCGTTCTGTTGCTTTAACCCTCATCATGAGACCGGCTCCAGGGCGGGGGGGGGGGCGGGGGGCGGGGGAGGGGGGCGACGCGCAGCGAGCGGGGG
>CAXTXB010000014.1:25037-28715 GCA_964247965.1 uncultured Dictyobacter sp.
ATCAAGCGGATCGGAGTGCTCGCTGGCCTGGGTGCTCCCCTGGCACGACAACCGCAAGGGATGGTCGCGACGCGCAGGAGCCGGTCTCATGATGGGGAGCGGTCCACTTATCCACAGAACGTTTTTCATACTGTTGTTATAAAACGCCATTGAGGCCATCGAGGTCATACATGGTAGTCGAAGTCTGAAATGAGCTCGACTTTGTACATTCTTATCTATCTATGCTTGTCTATCTATGCTTGGATAGAAGAACGCCATAGCTTTTATTTATGCTCGCTTTCTACATATTGTACAAAGTCGAGATGAGAGCATATCGTCTGAGGAAGCAAGGGATCTCTCCATTATAACCAGTAATTTCTCATTGACCCGCACTGGATGAAAGCCAGTGTGTTCGTAGAGGGAGATGGCGGGGTTATGAATGGTGACAGCCAGGCTGAGAGCTGAGAAGGACGCTTCTTTGGCTCGCTGCATAAGTGTGGCAAGCAGGCGACGACCAACTCCATGATCGCGATATTGAGGGAGTACAGCCAGGAGAAGGACGGGAGTTTGCTGATCGAGGAAGCCTGCCGCCTGGTCTCTGGCAGAGAAGAGGCGATAGCAAGCAGCACCTAAAAACTGATCTTCCTGCTGAGCGATCAGCGCCATATCACCTTTTTTGCCCCATTGATCGATCCAAAGAGAAACAGGGGGCATGTGTCTTGCTATTTGTGCATTTGGTATAGGAAAACGTGTAGGATAGTGAGCGATGTACACAACAGTTGCGAGAAAATCGATTTCATGTTCTGTGGCTGCGAGATTGCGAATCTCATAATTTTTAGCTTCCATGCCTTATTTCATCCATTTCATCATCTTTTTGTAGAATCTGGCGAGAAAACCACGTCGCTTAAGTCTTCAGCCCGGGAGGAGTTCACCCCATAAAGCAGATCCTTCTGGCCTTTCAAAGAATATACTGTATAGAATGCGGAAGCACATCGTTAGAAGTGAGGTAATTTATAGAAGGGCTTTTGGGGGATAGAGAAGGGTTACTACGTTAAAATGAAGGTGTTGTGTTCCTGGTCGTAACACGTTTAAGGCTGAAAAGATTTGAAGTACCTGCTAGTTAGCAACTCTTACTGGAGTAGGGAAAAGTGATTCTAGGAATCCGCCTCATTTCACGGGGGGAGGATGTCAAAATCGATCGCAGCACGAATAGCACCTGTGCGCGAAGTTACTCCCAATTTGCTGTAGATTGTTCTGAGATAGGAATTGACGGTGGTCGTGCTAATCGTTAATTGTTCTGCGATCTGTGCATTCGTCTGCCCTTGTGCAAGGTGCTTGAGTACATCAAGCTCACGCTTCGTTAAATCGATTGCCGGACGACCTTGTGTTGTGCGTGGAACAACGGTCGAAGAAGTAGCGTGTTCATTTGCCTGCATTGCCACAGCCTGCTCCAGCGTCATTTTTTGCCCTTCCGACCATGTTTGTGTGAAGAGCTGATCACCAAGCTGATCGCGTAGCATTTTTACAAAAGGCTCACGACGATCATGGTTGTTAGATGAATGCTGCGCAGTTCGATCTAGACGGTCGAGAGCGCCCCAGATATGCGTCGCCCACCGCGCCAGTCCTTGCTTCGAAAGAAGCATAGCCAATTCCTCCAGGCAAGCGAGCATAGCATTTCGATCGTTTAACGATCGCGCGATCTGTATATGTTGCTCTGCAAGAGTACGCACAGTAAGATAGTCCTGTTCTTGAGCCGCTTCCTGGATAAGCAATGCGTAAGTATTAAGCATTCCTTGCTGATCACCCATAAGTTGGAGATAGCTCAATGCTTCCTGAAGCAAGAAGTGAGCACGAAGAGTATGACCGCTGCTAAGCGCGATCTGTCCCCACATAGTGAAGTAGCTGCCAAGTGACCAGGTAGCACCCACCTGGCGAAACATCTCTCTGCCTTGCTCAATGAGTGTCTGCGCTTTCTCCATGTTCCCTTGTGCCACAGCCACATCGGCCAGCATCATACGAATGAGTCCGTTCATGCACAGGTCGCCTTCATCCTCAAAGATGGCGATGCCATGCTCGTGTAGCTGCCAGGCTTGCTCATAGTCGCCTTCGTAAAGGGCAATCGATCCTAGCATGCAATGAAGAGCACCCACGGCCCAGATATCGCCAACAGACTCTACAAAGGCAAGCGTCTCTTTTCCCAATCTCTGTGCCGCCGCGAGCTCACCTAGTGCCAGGAAGGTATGGATGAGCATATAGACGGAGGCTGAGAGGTTACGTACATCCTTGAACTCTTTACAGAGAGGGACACTTTCCTGGCAGCGAGCAAATGCCAGTTCGCCCTGCCCAAGAAAGCCCGCAAAGACTCCTGCTGCAGAGATAACCTTCCCACGTATTCGGCGTGGCAGATCCTGTATGCCCGAGGCAAATATATATTCAGTCCACGTCCGCCCCTCATTCAAGAAGCCATGCATATACCAGAACCAGCCCAATGTTCCAATGAAGTGAGCCAGTTTCTCTTTCTCATTACGCTTTTGAAAGAAAGCGAGGGCGGCCCGTATATTCTGATGATCCTGTTCTAATCGTGCTAACCAGAAACGCTGATGATGATGATATAATTCTGGTTCAGCTCGTTCGGCCAGGGCAAGATAATATGTGGCATGTGCTTTCTGGATCTGTTCCCACTCATTACTGGCTGCTAGCTTCTCCTGGGCAAATTCACGAATGGTCTCCAGCATTGACAAGCGAGGCTCGTGTTGTTCGTTTTGTTGTAGCAGCAGGCTTTTATCCAGCAGTTGTGTAACCCCATCCAGGACGGGCAGTTGAAGTGGCTCAAGGGTGGCACAAAGCGCCTCGATTGCCTCAAGCTGACAGCCATCTTCAAAAACGGCCAGGCGTCGAAAGATAGTCTGCTCGTCCTCTGAAAGTAAGTTATAGCTCCAGGCAATGGTATCACGTAAGCTCTTCTGCCGACTTGGGGTGTCCTGTCCCCCACCTGTTAATATAGTCAAGGGATGCTCTAGCCGAGAGAGTAGCGCCTCCGGTGGAAGAAGCTTGATACGTGCTGCGGCTAGTTCTAATGCTAAGGGAACTCCATCGAGTCGGGCGCAGATCTGTGCGACGATAGCAGCGTTCTCTTCGCTTAATTGGAAATCGAACTTCACTGCTTTTGCCCGCTGAACAAAAAGCTTGACTGCGGGAAACTGCTCCACGGCTTTGTATGTTGACACGCGACTTAGATCAGGTAGTGCAAGTGGAAGAACGAAAAGTTCATGTTCTCCCTGGACATGTAAGGCCGTACGGCTGGTCACCAGTATCTTGATGAGTGGACAGAGAGAAAGCAGTGTCGTGAGCACTGGAGCGGCAGGAGACACATGCTCAAAATTATCCAGGAGCAGAAGCATGCTTCTAGAATGGAGAAAGGCTTGTATATGCTCGAAAAGGACGTCATCGCTGCTCCCTCGCAATTCCAGAGTGTGAGCTAACGCAGCAATAACTTGTTTAGGATCGTGGATAGATGCCAGCGAAATAAAAAGCACTCCGTCAGTGAAGTCTTTCTGCAACTCGGTAGCTATCTGGAGGCCCAGGCGTGTTTTCCCTACGCCCCCTGTTCCCGTAAGTGTAAGAAGACGAACTTCTTGATTTCGTAAGAGTGAGCACCCCAGTGCTACATCTTTTTTACGATCGATTAATGGAGTGAGT
>CAXTXB010000015.1:0-16252 GCA_964247965.1 uncultured Dictyobacter sp.
AAGTAAATTAGCTACTGCAAAGCTCGTTTATCCTTTACCGTCTTAAGTTCACTCAATCAAACGAATGGCAAGCGTGGGTGCGATGAAAGGAGCTGGCAGACGACGAGGATGATCATTCTTTCGTTACGTTTCGTACATAGCATCCACGCCTGCTGCTTCTCACTCCTGCTGCTGCTTCTATAGAAGGGAATTAATCTACCATTGAATAGCGCGCCTGATCCGATCGTGTTTTACTACATCAGGCTAGCTCTTGCTGCCGGGGACACTGGATGCATCGCTATCATTCTACGTACTAAGTAGGCATTGGGTTACGGACGATACGTGATAACGAGGATGCGGCGCAGAATATGGGTGTGAACACCTTCCGCGTCAAACTCTACGCATTCGCCATCAGCGCCTTCATTGCTGGGTTAACGGGGTACTATCGAGCCCTACTCCATCTTCTCAATCAATTGGACGATTACGGCGGTAAACACTGTCATCATCGGTGGCACGGGGACACTATTCGGACCTATCGTTGATGCAATCTTTTCAACGCTTCTCGCAGAGGCTCTCAAAGACGACGAAAATGTCCATCTGATCATCACAGGAGTGATTTTGATCCTCGTTATCGGCTTCCTCCCTAAAGAGATTTAGGGACAACTGTGCAGGTGAGCAGATTAACGGGATGTCGATGAGCACGATTTGCCATCGTGGTATTGCGCACACATATCAGATCCCCAAGTCGTTCATAGGAGAGTAGTAGAGAATCACGTACACAACCTCTTTCTTCTGCTTGCTCCTCCTCATCTTCTGTACGAGACGAGACACAAATACAAGACCTAGAAACTTTTCACAAAAACAGCAACCACTCCTACATCGGTCTCTCTTCTGTGTTTATGAGCACTTCAATAGCTTGAATCAACTCATTGAGCGCGAGAGGTGTACGCAGGCGAAGAAAGTTGTTCTCGCGTTCTGTTTGAGCAGCACCGATAAGAAGGAAAGGAAGCCGTGCTCGTATACCAGCTATCGGTATCTGCTCGTAGATTTCCATCCCTTGCATATCAGATAAGTGCCGCGCACAAACAACCAGGTCAGGAATGACAACATTGAGTGTTGTTATCGCCTGTCTTCCTGTAGGAATGACGAGGACGCCACATCCTGTTCCTTGAACGACGATACGCTCTAACATGGCGGCTCGTGCTTGATTACCTTCTACAAGCAGGATCAGTTTTCTTCGTGCTAGTTTGTTCTCATCCATACTTCTGCCTCCAACCACATTAATCCAGCACGCTCTTTTCACCTTTGCCGAAAGGGAGTGCACCGGAAGAAAGTGAAAAATTTTGATACTCTTGAGCAGTATAGCAGGCAAGGGCAATTGCTCATGGTGACCTATCAGCAAAAAAAGAGCTTCGTGGGATATTGAAACCATCTATGCACCCATGCCTACTTTTCTCTCTTCAGCAGCGGACACTTCTGCAGAGCCGGATTCCTAGATATTGACGATGGCTTCTAGTTGTCTATCTCTTAGCATGATGAGAGACGTTGTCTCTGCTTGCCAGGGAATTTTCATAGTGTTGATGGAGTGAAACATTGAAAAAGGAAGGGATGAACGAGACACCCGCTCGTCCCCCTTGCTATGCAGAAGTACGGAGCTTCTGCAAAGGAGGCAGGGTACGTGTAGCCCTATGGGGCAAGACTGCACGCAGCTGCAGAGAGACATTTCAAGCTACGGTACTTGTATATGTCTCTCTTGCTCCCACCTCACGCATTTAGAGTATATCATCCCTCTTATCCTTGATCAAATCTTTTTTCCCCCGCCCTATTGATATATTCCACCTTTATACAAAATAACCTGTTTTACATATATGTCACTTTGACCCATACAAAGTATCACTACTGTGCTCATATTGCATATGAGGGATCAATTCAGTATAGTAGAAGAACAGAAATGAACATATCAGTAAGGAGGTTGGTTCCCCCTCTTCTATTGATCTCACATAAGAGGAATGGGAGTTGAGATGTTTGCGAAAGTGGATGCTATCTTCTGCTCGTTGAACGATGCCACGACACTTCGTGGTGAGACACATCACTGCTACCATCCGCATTGTGAAATACCATCGATCTACCGTTGTTACTATGGCACAATTTGCCAGCACCACGGCTGCGAGAAATATATGAAGCAACGTCTGATTGATGGGCAGCTTGTTCATCTATGTGAGGAGTGTCAATTTCGTCGTGCTATATACTGCCCTACTGAAGAGGCGCTCTTCCTCCGAGAACTGGATGAGGAGTAGAAGGAAAGGTGCATCATCGGTTCGCAAGGATATCCTTCGGCCCGAAACTTCTGTAGGATCACAGACAGTTTGTCATGAAAGAGCAAGAGTTCTAAAGGGTTTGAAGAGAAGTACATCGCAGAGCACGCCCTCCTTGCTTTCCATAGAAACCAGTATGTTCTCTTTTGTTCTGGCTGCTTCTAGCAGAGTGCTAGATTCCTAGCCGTGATCCCTTGGACACACACATCTCGGGATGATCTTGTTGAGAACTGCATGCTGCATTGCACCTGTTAATAGGAAGAACGTAGATCGGTGGATTGCTTCATCAAAACTAGCCCTCTTCTTTCGGAAAGAAGGAGCGAGAGACGAAGATACGCTACAAAAGGAGATAAGGATGGCAAGAAAAGCCCTTGACCAGCAGCTAGATGTCCTGAACACACTTCTCATCGAGCTTGGGAGGCAGGTTGACCGCGCTATAGCTCAATCTCTTGAAGCCTTGAAGCAACACGATAATACCCTCTGTCATCTCGTGATCACATCCGACAATCCCATTGACGACCTACGTGCTCAGATTGAAATGCTTGCGTTCCGTCTGCTCACCCTACAACAACCACTTGGGTGTCGGGATATACGCTTTCTCACTGCCGCACTAACGATTGCGGGAGACTTAGAGCGAGCAGGCGACGGAGCTGCAGGTATCGCGACATTGGTGCTGCGCATGCTCCCACTACAAGGGACATCTAAGAATGAGGGAATCGTTGTACCTACAGAAAGACAAAGGAAGGACCGGCAGGAGGTAACGGAAGCTTCTATCGTTATGAGTCTTCTCACCCTTGGACAGGAAGCGCAGTCTGTCCTTGCTGCAACGATGCGAGCATTTACGCAGCGGTCTGCACAAGAAGCTCAGGCGATCTGGCAAGAGGATGATGTGGTCGATGTCCGCTACCATCTGGTTCGGCACGATCTGATGACCATGTTACATGGTGCGCATGCAGTACTCGCTCTTCAGCAAGACTCGCTGGTAATGCAACGCATCACCTATTTGTTCTGGATTGCACATAAGCTCGAACGAATTGCAGATCACTGCACCAATATTTGCGAACGGATTGTCTTTATTGTGACGGGGGATGCAATCATTACTCCTACACGAGAGGAATGAATTGATGGATACAAGAAGTTCTCATCTGTTCCATTCTAGTGGAATAGGCCCATGAGTGAGCAAAAGGAAATGGAGTTCCACGAGTGAGAATAGAAGTGAGATTGCACAAATTCGGCAACAGATTGCATTAGAGTGCGCGTCAGTAAAATTGCACTTACTGGCGTCGCTATAACAGTATAACACTCCTTTCTTACAAAGCGATACGAGAACATTGCTGGCTATCAGGTAGAACTCGAGCAGCAGATTGGCACGGAAGAAGCTTCATGCCTTGTCCGTACTTCCTCTCTCCCTACTTCGAAGACCAGAACATCTGTCTCTTTACTTTTCCCCTGTTAAACATGGTGGTACTCGTAAGGTGGTACTCGTAAAAGGAGGAAGAATACTGCACCAGTCAATCATTTCTGGTAGAACAAAGTACGTAAAACAGATGAAAACCATGTATTCAAGTACTGCGACGTCCAAATCAAATTCTAGTGGAGACATATCAAAGTCAATTTAGGGGGAAAGGAGTTAGGTATGGACCCAACTTTATTGAAAGATAGTTTTAACATGATCGCACCGCATAAAGAGGAATTTGCACGGCGCTTTTATACCCAGCTCTTTAAGCAGTATCCTCAAACACGTCGATTATTTGCTTCGACGGTTGAGGAAATGCTTCAGCAAGAGTCTTTGTTGGTGGCGGCGTTGGCAGTTATAGTTGCCGGAGTTGAGCATAATGAAAATTTGACCGAAATCATCTATTCACCAAAAGCACGTAATGGCAATTGTGGTGCTCAACCAGCAGGGGATTCAATTGTAGGAGCACTTCTCATTCAAACCTTTCAAGCCATGCTTGGAGAGAGATTTACCCTACCGATGAAGGAGGCGTGGAGTCAAGCATATAAAATTATGAGTGCTGAAATACTTAAAGAAAACAGTCAGTATGCTTCTCCTCATGAATAAGCACTTCTTTTGGACCAGGGATGTATAGTGAACATCGACTACCTTACAAGTGTGCTCTATATTTTGAAAGTATCTCGACACAGTGGTGTTGTTCTGATGGAATCGTTTGAGGAGAAACGGGAGCTAACTACTTGTGTAGAGCGTTTTTATGCTGTCCTATCGACAAGACCAGTAGCAATTTTTCCAATGTATGCTGATCGCATCTTTGCACCTTCACGCCAGTATGCGTATAAGTACGGACCATGTTTGCGGCCGGTACGACAGGGCGTACATGTTGCTTTCCCACAGGTACGATACTGCTTCTGATACGTGATATGGCGGTCACTTGGTACGTGTCGTCTGTGGTTCGTATCCACTAAGAAAGTCCCATTTCTTGTGCGAATACGGAGAGTGTGCATCATACTTCCTCTTTTTACGCCTTTACACTAATCGTCCTGTTAATTCCTCACTCACATCTATTGCCATGGCCGTTTCCTTCAACAAACTTCCTCTCTACGTAGTAAAAAAGGACCATATGTAGCGCGATGGTCCTTGTACAAAAGCTATCGAAGCTGCTTTTGCATCTTTATCGTACTCGTACTGTCAATGCTTCACGTATATAGGTCAATGAGACTTCTTTTCTTGCCCCATGCTGCAAGCACCCTTCACCTATCGAGGCGGCATCATCACACAGCAGTCGCTTTTTTGTATGCCCGTTTTTCGTATCGCCACATTTCTCCACGACCATGGACCCTCCTGTAGGAGTATGATATGTCTTCGTGTCATACACATATATAATATAATACGGACATTGTAAAGTTTCTATTCCACTACATGAGTTAGCGTACAAAAAGCATATAGGCATACGCAGCAGAAAACGCTATACTCAGTAAGGTGTCTACGTTATTGCCCCCAATTTTCTCCTTGCCAAGAGCAACCTATCTGGTACTAGGTTGCTCTTGGCATATCTAAAGCAGGGAGTATTGATAGGAGAGCGATACACAGTAGCCGCCTTTTTTGACGATTCGTTAGGTACGCCGCAAAACGAGTGCGGAAGAAACAAATTGATTGAAGATGCTCCATCCCATTTGGATTGTATGGCATAGAGTTCTGTGCAAGGTTGTAAAGCTTGTACCATCTTGTCAATACTCTGAGGAGGAGATCATATCACCTCATTGTAGGTATTGTTCAGATTGCTGTTGGTTTCTTCGTACCCGATAGGGAGATAGCTTGCACAAACCGTGCTGTGTAACTCTTTTGTAAATGTGTAGTAAAAAGGTTTGAAAAGAGAATGGTAGGCTATGAGAGGTGCCTTTGCGTTTGCTTACACCGATGGGCCAGTTGAGGGAAAAATCAATAAACTGAAGTCTATCAGCGAAGCATATATGGTTATGGCAGCTTTGAACTTTTACGCCAATGGTTCTTATAAGTTACTTATAGGCCGAATTCCTACTCCAAGTCTACTATGACACGAATACATAGAGGTGTTCGTAAGTAATATGTAGTGGTGGATTCTACAATAAATGTGCTTATTGACATAGATGTTAAGGATCGCATGAAGCAACTAGAGCAAATTGAAATAGGGCGTTATCACATACAGCGCCATCTCGCACGGGGTGGAATGGCGGATGTTTACCTCGCTCGTGATAGCGAAAAGGATCAGATTGTCGCCATCAAAATGGTGCATGAAAACGCAGGCGAGTACTGCGAGCGCTTTCAACGTGAAGTCAAGGTAATGGTGGGGCTGGTACATGAACATGTTCTTCCGATCTTCGATTATGGCGAGTATGAATCATGGCATTTCCTGGTCACTCCCTACATCGAATATGGAACGCTAAACAGTCGGCTAACTGCAGGGCCTCTGACGCCAGAGGAAGTTGATCCGATCCTCGCGCAATTAGCTGCCGCCTTACACTTTGCTCACGAGCAAGGCGTCGTCCACCGCGATGTTAAGCCATCGAACGTCCTCATGCGTGATGGCAATCATGTCTATCTCGCTGACTTCGGCCTCATCAAGCGTGTCGGTCAGGAGAACGGGCTTACTGTCACTGGTTGTTTGGTAGGTACGCCCGAATATATGGCTCCAGAGCTGGCAGAGGAAGATGCCACACCACAGAGTGATGTCTATGCGCTTGGTGTCCTGATCTATCAGATGCTTGCTGGCCGTGTTCCCTTCAAAGCCAACACGCCTATAGGTGTCTTCCTGCGTCACATCCGTAATACTCCCGAGCCACCATCAACTTTTAATGCTGCCATCCCTACCGAGGTTGAAGAGGTCATTCTCCGCGCTATGGAGAAGAACCCACGGAGACGCTACCAATCGGCACAAGAGCTGTATCGAGCATATCAGCAAGCTGTAAAAGATGCTTCGATTCGACGTAAGACCTTCGCAGCCCGGCCAACCCATATTTCGGACAATAAGCTAATCCAGGGGGATGATGTAAACAAAGTAGACATAAAGGTAAGAAAACAGAGAGGGAAGGTGAGAAGGCCCTTGCTCGCCACCGCGCTCCTGGTGGCCTTCCTTCTAGGTGGGGTTTTCGTCCTGGTCGATTCTGCATTCGCTCCAGCAGGGCGGGAAAACAGTATCCATGCGGCCAGCGCGAGAGATGCAAAAGATCGTCAAACCTCTATGCCTGCTGTTAAGCGTGTAACGCCAAGCTCTGTCATAGACTCTGTAGTTGATAAGCGTCCAGCGATGGGAGCTTCGAGTGGAAATGCTATAGGTCCAGCGTCGTCTACGAATTTGAATCGGAGTTCAGAATCTTCTGCTCCACAGCAAACCATAAACGCTGTAGGTGGAAGCAGCCAGAGCAGTGATACCATTGGAGGGAGTGGACGAGGAACGACGAATGACCGGGGAAGTGGGAACGGTGGCGGAAGTGGAAGCGGTAGGAGTGGCGGAGGAGGACAAAGTACAGGGAGTGGAGGAGACCAGGGTGTCGGTAGCAACAATGGACAAGGAGATGAGCAAGGGGGTGAAAACGGACAGGGCAAAGGTAAAGGGCATGGAGGAGGAAAGGGGAATGGGAGCGGACAGGGCAAAGGGAAGGGCCATGATAAGGGAAATGAAGGAGGGAATTAGGAAAGATAGCCTTCTTGTGTAGGCAGTACAACTACACTAAGATATTGTTGGCGAATTAGTTGTTCAAGCTTAAAGCGAAATGATTCTTGCTCTCAAGGTGAGCACGAATTTGGGATTCGCCAACAATATCATTAAGATATTGTTGGCGAATTGCCAGAGTGAGGTGGAAAGAAATATGAGATACTGAACCAAAACGAGAAGCGTCGAGAAAACCAGGAGGGAATCCATGTCTCTGCATCCCCAATCAATCCCAGCCATTCCAGAAGAAACAGTCCGCGTGGCTCATGCCGTGCTGCCCATGGGCAACGTCTGGTTACAGATGCGAGATGAGATGGGAACGGTGTACGAAGACACCGATTTTCAGGATCTCTTTCCCACCACTGGACAACCAGCCGAAGCTCCATGGCGCCTTGCTCTGGTCACCCTCATGCACTATGCCGAAGGACTCACGGATCGACAAGCCGCCGATGCCGTGCGCACTCGCATCGACTGGAAATACGTGCTCAGCCTGGAATTGACCGATAGCGGCTTTGATTTCTCCGTCCTGTCCGAATTTCGAGGGCGCTTGCTTGCCTCTGGAGCGGAACGTCGCCTGTTCGATCATCTGCTGGAGCTGTGCCGCGAGCGCGGCTGGATCAAGACACGAGGCCAACAACGGACAGACTCGACCCATGTGCTGGCTGCGATTCGTACGCTTCGTCGGCTCGAATGCGTTGGAGAGACGATGCGTCATGCGCTCAATGTATTGGCTGAGGTGGCGCCATCCTGGCTGCTGGAGCACCTGGACCAAGAATGGGCCGAACGCTACGAGAAACGCTTCAGTGATTTTCGTCTGCCCAAAGAGGAGAAGAAACGTCTGGCGTTAGCAGAAACGATTGGAACCGATGGTCGTCGGCTTCTTGAATGGGTGTACGCCGAGGAGCGGCTCTCCTGGTTGCCATAACTGGATGCCATCCAAACCCTCCGGCGAGTGTGGATTCAACACTATCATGCCCATGAACACAAGACTCCATGGCGGACAGATCAAGAACTCCCACCCTCTGCTGTGCTCATCACGTCTCCTTACGATGTGGAAGCCCGCTACAGTCGTAAGAAAAGCACCGCATGGAACGGATACAAAGTGCATTTCACCGAGACGTGTGAAGTTGGAGCCCCACACTTGATTGTTGAGGTGACTTCCTCCAGCGCGACGACCGCCGATGGAGAGATTGTTGGAGACCTGCATGAGCAGCTCGCGAAGCGACAGATGCTGCCAAGTCAACATTGGATGGATATGGGATATATCGATGCCGAAGTGATGGCTGAGAGCCAGAAGCGCTATCAAGTGGAGATCATCGGTCCTGTCATGCCAGATCTCAGTTGTGCCTCAAAAGAAACCGGACGTTTCGATGCAAGCCACTTTCTCATCGATTGGCAAGCCAAGCAGGCTGTCTGTCCTGCTGGACACACGAGCCATGATTGGCTCCAGATCCCCGATCGACATGGAAAGCCCAGTCTGCGTGTGAGGTTTCCTGTTTCGGTCTGCCGACCTTGTCCTCTGCACACGCACTGTACGGCAGTAGCAGCGAAAGTGCTTCGTGTCCGTCCTGATGCGCGCAAGCTACAACGCTCTTACTCAAGCGCGCGAACGCCAAGAAACTCCCGAATTTTGGAAGCTGTATGCCAGGCGAGCAGGAATTGAAGGGACCGTTGCCCAGTCCGTGCGCACCTGTGAGATGCGGCGGGCACGGTCTATCGGAAGCAAAAAGCTCAGACTTCAGGCATTTTTCACGGCGACTGCTATGAATGTTCTGCGCGCATGCACTTGGCTGGCCGATGGCACTCATGCTTCTACTCCGGTCTCGCGCTTCGCTCGGCTCGTGGCCTCAGTACCATCGGCCACGGCAGCTTAGCTGAGGACAATTCGCCAACAATATCACTAAGTGGTGAAGGCTGAATAATTGCAGCTCTTTTTTCGGCCTTACGAAAAATCTTTGCTTTACATATGGGGGGCGTCCTCTCCTCCATTACTCTTGGGCTGTCTTCACAAAGGGCTAGACCATATTTTATTGTGCTTTCTTTCTTCTGTCTTGCCTGGTGTTTTAATTATGAATAATCAGAACACCATATTCGTTTGAGTCCTGTTTCTCCTTCCTCATCGGCAAAGTTATTTTTCTATTCTTTATATGAACAGATGTAGATTTTTGTTTGAGATACGTCGTGAAACGAAAGCTGCAAGCATCTATGATGTACCGCGCCCCTTCAATATAAGCTCTTCAGTTACATTACAAAAAGGAAGCTAGCCAGATACACTGCCTCTTCCGAGAAGAGTCTCCTGGGGTTTCTGGCTTGGGCAACACGCTTTCGTAGCTGCAAGGATACTTGTCTAGAAAGACACTCCATAAACTCAACGAGAGTTTGCTTAGTCGCCCTTTGAGCCTGAAAATAAATTTGACTTGGAGAGCTGGAAAGAAAAAGGCGTTGTACATTTCATAATGGAAATTTCCTATCGCCGAAAGATTTCAACTCAAAACACCTGATAGAACTGAGACATTAATTATTAAACTCGCGACTTTTACGAAAATACATGCTTGATGAATTAAATGAGAAAACCTGACCTTTTTGACGAAAAAAGAGTATATGTACCAGGGGTCTATAGAGAGCAATGAAAGCACTCTAACTATACCATAAAGATACCAATTCCGCATCATGACGCTCACTCATAGACCACCCAATGAAATATAGTTCATTAGCTACTTTTGACGTTTAGACTAATTTCTTGTAGTGCAAGGCCAAAGGGGGAAAACCCAAGCTTGTTAGAATGGAGAAAAACTTCTTACGCCGAATTATTTACATGTTGGGTACACATTGTTTGCTGTCCCAAAATGTAAATAATTCCACAGAACAGTTTCTTACGGTGTGTTTTACGCTCGAACATACTCGCATGGCCATGCACATTTGAGCCAAATTAGTCTAAACGCCAACTTGATAATCAAACATGTCTTCACTCCATTTCTTTTTTTGGAACGTACCTCTGAAGGGTCTCCGGTTCACCTTGGTTTCCTGCCAGATGCGACAGTTCTTCCTCAGCACTAAGGCTTCCCACCTCTCCATTACTCAGCAGCGCCCGGGGTGGGCGGTGAAGCCACAGCAGGCTCACTTTCACCACCCAGACGACGGCGGGCCGTCTCAAGACTCCCAACGGCTGGCACATGCTTGGTCGCAGCAGCCAGGCCGAAGACGGGCATATTTCCGTAGACTACCTCGGACTGTCCTGGCTGGACGAGATAGGTCTCATGCCAGAAGCCTACACTGCCATCTGGGCCAATGACCCGGTTATAGCGCCGCCAAGTAGCCATGTGCGGCTCTTCCTGATTTCTGGCAAACGTTTCGAGCTCTTCAAAGGAACGCCAGTACTGGACAATGCCAATTCCTCGCCAATAGAAGAATGTCTGTCCTCCCAGAAACCCCTTCTCAGGATGCTGGAATAGCGTACGCATCATCGGCAGCATCGCCATCGCTGTCGAAATCCATTTCGAGAAGGCCAAAAATTTGTTGATACGCATCCCAATCAGAAACACCACAAAGGGTTCGTCGATCTGGGCGGTATAGCGTCCTGGCATCACTTTCGCCATGAGTTATCTCTCCTTCTGTGTTATTGACATTTAGACTAATTTCGCATTAAGCGGCTTGTAGATTGGGGTCACGCGATTTCCATGAGTTATGGCTCGCACGTCTCCCCATATGACTTCGCAAGAATTTAGTCTAGACTCCAATGTAGCAAAGCTCGCGTTATTGACCAGCATATCAATGGAAAGGCCCATCTGCTGCGTGGTCGCAAAAAGCTGTTGCCTCGCCTCGGGACGACTGAGATCGACCGTGAGAACATCGGCGCGAATGTGCTGCTGTATGGTGAGAGTCGTCGCTAGGTCGCTCAGTTTGTCTTCAGAGCGAGCGACGAGTACGACATGTGTCCCTGCGCTGCGAGTGTACGGGCGAATGTCGCTCCGACGCTCGATGAGGCTCCGGTGATCAAGGCCGTTTTGTCGGTGTACATCGTCGTTGTAGATTTCCTTTCTTGAATGCGTTCAGCTTTCTTCACATGTGAGCAACAGCTAATCCATAGGCAAGAAACAGGGTCGAGCATACGAGCAGAACCGCCCCTAGTGTTGTGACCAGTGTTCCTGTTGAACGGCGTTCGGGTTTGCCGACCATCATATGCAAGAAAAATCCTCCTGACTGCGCCAGAATCCCGACCAGTAAGACGATGCATACCAACAGTTTGAGACTAGAAGCAAACGTGGTCTGCCCTAAAAAAACGTAGTACACCAGTGACATGATGAGCAGCACACCTGCATGCGCATGACCAGCCCGGAAATACTTCTCACGAAAATCAGTGAGAAAGGGATTCTTTCTCACCATCAAATCCAGCAGAGAGTACCCTCCATACATGACAGTTGGAAGAAGAATCCATGAGATAATCGTAAAGAGACGAACGGGGTCCATGACGTTTTTATCCCTTCAACAAGCTCCAGACCCTCTCGACAAAGGGCCATACGCTGCGTAGACGACGTGTATTGGATGAACTGGAAGACGAAAGACCTCAAACGATCTTCGGCTCGATCGATAGAAGGAAGCCTGCTCGCCTATCCACCCAGCCAGGGCGGTACATTGGGTGACGATAAAACGAGTGACCTAGTACGACTTTTGGCGCAGTGTAGTCTGTTTCACTGCTATGAGTTCCTTTACTCTTTTTGCCTCTCCTCATCTACTATATATGAATGATGTGTACAGAAAAGAGTTAATGAGATGGCGTGATTTTATGTTCAGGGCTTGTCGGTGCGATTGTGACGAAAAAGTACGTCGTACCATAGAGCTAAAGTCAATAAGAAGCTCGAGACGAAGCTCTATAACGAAATCATGCAATGAAAAACGTGTGCTGATTCCTCCCCTATGAGTACTTTACAGACAAATCTCGTTGGTATTCTAAGAGAAGCTTTCTCTCTTCGCGACAAAGAAGAGGGCCGTGCCAAACAGGTGGACTTAAAAACGGCCCTCTTGCGGCTAAGCGCTGTGACAACCTCTTTGCCTTTTTTAGTATAGCGTGAAACGCGCAGAAAAGAAAGAGTGTTCGATATAGGTTATCAGCACCTATTCTCGCATTTCCATACTTTCCTCGTCTTAATATGACTAGCCAGAATATGTGTACTCCATGATAGCCATCCTCCATATCATATTGATATATTTCGATGATGAATGTGTCGGAGTTGAAGGTTCCAGGTGAGTCAAGCAGAGTTTGCAACTTAATAGCAGATGAGCTTCAAGCCGAGCGCTATGGACACGTGGAGACCTCCTCATTTACTTCTGCTCTCCCACCTCAAATTGTGCTAGCCCTGTACGTAGCAGACTGCCAGCCAACTATGTCGGTACTGTGCCTTCAATCGGCAATCGATCACAGGTAACTTCTTCCACTAATGTCGTAAAACCGCGCGCAAATTGTCCTGGCATATCTGGACCTTCCTAATAGATCTTTCTAGTGCTTGATTGACAAGGTGTTGTAGGCGTTCCCCTTCAAAGACAGAAAGAGTAATCACTATTGCAACGATTCCATAATAACTATGGCGTTTTCTGCTGTAAAAGCAGCTGCGATAGTTTTTGTATGAGGACCATCGCGCTACATATGGTCCTTTTTTTATTGCGTAGAGAGGAAGTTTGCCGAAGGAAATGGTCATAGTGATAGATGGTGAGTGAGAAATTGACAGAGTGGTTAGTATAAAGGCCTAAAAGGGGGAAGTATGATGCACACTCTCCGTATTCTTTCAAGAAATAGAGCTCTATTGGTGGATACGAACCACAGACGACACGTACCAAGTGACCGCCATATCACGTATCAGAAGCAGTATCACACCTGTAGGAAAGCAACATGTACGCCCGCAAGCATGGCCCGTATTTATATGCCTACTGGCGTAAAGGTGCAAAGATGCGATCAGCATACGTCGGAAAGATTGCTGCTGGTGCTTGGCATACCATTTATACGAGTGTTCCAGCAACTACCCTATATATTCTCCTGAGAATTTGCGTTATTGAGGCCTTCTTAAAGAAAATGCATATTGTGCGACCTGGATAGTAGATAGAATACGCATCGATTTGGAAGTCAATATCATACGTATCACAATACTCAATGAGACCTCTTAACTCATTCTTGTTCGCATCGTAAGGTTCGGCAGTGAGATACATGAGCTTGCCTTTTTGCTGCCAGAGTATTTTGTGATCCAGTACGCGCCTCGCCTGACGATCCAAGTCAACATCTAGTTCAGCAGCACTCTTGCCAGTCAGAGTAGAAGGAATTCTAGAGGATTTCTGCCCTTGATACTCTCTCACCTGCAACTCCCCCTCAAAGCGTTGCCGTTTATATGGTGCGAGTACACATGCCACCACGCGCATAGTGTAGCGCATACCATATTTTCGTAAGAGCATCTTGAGCAGAGTAATGAGTGTTTGTACATCTACATCCTTGTTTGCGAGTATGCGAACGTCGCCAAAGTCTGCTTTCATAGTACCTCACTTACAAAGCTTCACTTTTGACTTCTTCCGCATGTTAAGGTAAGAAAGATCTTGTGGTCACTCTCAGCAAGAGCGGTCTGTACAATTCTGTAGATCGTGTTGTGCCGCACTATCGTTGTGAGTTTGCGCCAGTGTGCATCATAGTCTGCTTGCGCACGCTGGCTTTTCTCATAGGGAACGACTTCGTTGTACATCAGCTTCTATGCTCCGTCGTCGGAATTTTATTATTGTGCTGTACATTCGTGCCCCAGGCTGTCACCATCTCCCACTGAGCTGTAAACTCTGGTTGACTCATCTCTTCGATGGCACGTTGGCAGATCTGATCGTAGTCTATTGGAACGCGAGACCACTTTTGGAGGAATGGTAGGGTCGTCCGAAATCCCAAACGGTGATCTTCGATAAAGATATCACGATCCTCAGATGGCTCTGAATAGTCAAACACAACCGAACGCGTCTGTACATCACAAAGGCCGCATTGATGGAGAAGATCAGCGAGTTTACTAGTGACACCCTCTCGTCTGTTCTCAAACAGATGTCCTGCGTGGAAGAAGGCATCGCGTACGATCGTCCAATACTGCGTAAGTGCAGGACTATTTGTTTCTACAAAGACACCGCTCTCGGTGATGCGAATGACCCCGCCTCCTCTGGTAACGCGCTGATATTCTTGCAAGAGTTCAGGCCAGTCCCAGGTCCGTAAATAGCTCCATCCCATTCGCTGATTCACTAGATCAAAATAATTGGGTGGGAACTCAATCATGCGCAACGCATCCATGACATGAAAATCGACGCGATCACTCACCCCTTGCTCTTTGGCGAGTTCCCGCGCAAAGTCGACCATCCTAATGCTCACATCAACGCCAACCAATGTCGTTATGCTTGGATAGCTCTTTGCTGCTTCAACAAGCCAATTTCCTGTGCCGCATCCAACATCAAGGACACGATGAAAGATGGTTGGATCTTCCTGCTCAGGAAGGACGCCGCCCATCATCCTGGTAATCATCTGATCCTGAAGCGTGACGCGCTCTCGCTCTGGCTTACTCCTCCGATCCTGAACAAAATAGGTACTCGGCTGTTCTCGACGTGAATTGGTTGTCATGGTTCCTTCCTTTTTCTTTGAGTTGAACCTTCCTTTTCTCTATTGTATCGTGCCTACTAGTAAAAAGAAAGACGCGAAGACATCAAAGAGTGAGCTTGAAGTATGCCACCCATTTACACATAACGTCAATTCAGGCAACAGAAGAGCGACCTAGAGTGGCGCTAGGCCGCTCTTCCTTAGCAAGCGCACCCCTTTCACCAGACAAGGGGAAGGGGCTCGATAAGTATAGAGTTTGACGCTCCGTATGGCTATATGCTTTGTGTATAATATCTCAAGGAACGTAATAGATAATTTGCAATGTCCTTCGTGTACTATATGCGCATATGACTCGGAGACCTATCATACTGATAGAGCAGGATATGTTACAGCGAGACGAAAAAGAAAACGCGAAGACACATTTTCTACTTGTTGGCACCTTCGCGTTCTTTTGCGACAATCTGAAAGGAGGCCGCCCATTCCGTAGTTTCTTCCGAGCTAATAGTTTGTAGTAAGTCTTCAACTATGCATCCGAGCGTAGCCGCTATCTCAAAATAGAGCCCACGTTCTGGATGCTCCATCAGTTTTTTGCGCCGTCTCCAATGCGTCTTCAGAGAGGCCAGAGATGTTCATGGCAAGCTGCGCGATCTTGCAAATGAAGTCCTTCATCATGCTTAAACGCACTACGCATATTTGCTGCATCCACAAGTTCTTTCACGACATCAAGCAAGAGGCTCATGATAGGTTACTCCTTAATGTCCCAAATGGTTTCCTGGCTAGAAACATTCTTCATCGAGACAGTGACCTACTGTAAGCAGTGCAAGACAAAAAGCTACTCCGCAAG
The DNA here is from genome assembly GCA_964247965.1 of uncultured Dictyobacter sp. GTDB lineage: Bacteria > Chloroflexota > Ktedonobacteria > Ktedonobacterales > Ktedonobacteraceae > Dictyobacter. The sequence goes on from CAXTXB010000015.1 coordinate 15,880, forward strand.
CGAAAGGAAAACGTATGGGTTTCATGAATATGGTCCTTTCTATCCAATAACTTCTACGTCTGTTTCATAGACGATACGCATTGCCTCTTCCTTGCCAATGCACTGCTCTAGCTCTTCTTGATACTCTCAATATTTTCATAGCGCCTATTGATGAACGTGTGACTTGCTGTGATGGCAGTGCCATGCAAGCCGCGTTTGGCTGCCTCGCACTCTTGTTCAATCTGCCTCCGAATACGCGCTACTTCACTTCCATTTCCGTCCATAAAATACGTTCCTTCCGTGAATTTCAATAAAATGACGCACTTCAAATGAAATACTTAAAAGTACGTTATACAAGTGATAGTTTCGTCAAGTGAAAGGATCAGGCGATAGC
>CAXTXB010000015.1:16262-28193 GCA_964247965.1 uncultured Dictyobacter sp.
CAGATTCTTGGCTTTGAGGTGCTCCGGCGAGAAAAGGATTACGCGAGCCTCTTGAACGGCATGTTCCTATTAGGGCTTGGACCTATCGCCAAACTCCCACCGGAGAACGGAAGCTACTTTACTCGCTCAAAGTTGAGTGGGCCTCGTGGTCTTGGAGTGGAAATTGTCCTGGAAGTGGATGATGTTCAAGCTGCCTATGAACGTGTCCAATCGTGCGGCCACCCGATAGAGGAGCCATTGCAAAAGCAAAATTGGGGGCTCACTGACTTTCGCATTGTTGATCCAGACGGTTACTATCTACGAGTCACGTCACGGGCACAACCAAAGAGAGCATGATATAGAAGAAAGTCGCAAAATGAAAAAATCCTCTCAAACAGCTTGTAGCCCTAGCTGCTTTTTTCACTTGTGATGCTGCGCCTGATGGCCCAATACGCTGACGCAATGAGTATTGGCTTTGGCTGAGGACTTGACGACCTGCGGACGTAGGTATTGTCAGGCACTGAACCGTCCGTATGAGCACATCGAGAAAACGACGCTCTTTCTTGACTCCCATTGCTCATGACGGTCACCCAGACCCGGCTGCGCTCGATTATATGAGAGCACTGACCGAACTCGGTGTCGGCGAAGTCATGGTTCGCTACCCCAGCGATCCCGCAATCTTCGATCTGCTCGCCACTGCACTCATCCCGACCGTAGAAAAAATACCGGTCGCTGGGCGCTGAAGAAGAGGAGAGCCAAATAGTTGTAAATGTACACTCAGAGCAAACGAAAGCAACAATCAGTGCAGACAAAACTTCAATGTGGTCAGTGGGGAAGATCTCGATGGCCTTTTTAGGATACCCTGGTTCATTAAGGAACCTGCGCAATCAGTCAGAGAAGAACCTTGTGGTATCGCAACGCAACGAGAGACTGTTTACTGCGATACTCGACGGATTCCTCTGTTTGATAGGGTAAGGACACAGCGCGTTGCATTCCTTTCGGTATGTACGTTTCTGCATCCTCCCCACCCAACCCGGCGTGCAAGCTTTCCCTGCACCGGGCTCTCCATCATCCTTTACCCGCTTTGCTTGTTTTACTGAACTTCACTTTGTTCTAATGAATGCGTTCAGCTCTATGCTCTTTGACATGACATTCAAAGCATATTGCCTCCAGCATTTCTGGTCGGTTGTCGGCTTGCTTGAGCTTCCGTTTTCCCGTTTTCCCCCGGTTTTTGTGATGCGTGAAGAGCTTCGTTGCCTTCCCACACCGTTCACAGCAGCCCTTTGCTCTTTTCAATGCTTCCCTTCGGTTGGTCGCATACATTGGTGCTTCATTGTTGCCGTGCCAGATGTTTTTGAGTGTTGGTAAGACGAATTGCTCTACTTTCTTCTTCTCTAAGTAGGGATTCGGCCAATGTCGTTTCCACGACGGACGATAGTGTATGAGCTTTGTGCGCATTGCTCGCGCACGCCATACCCAATTTCCTTCGGCATCCTGAGTTGCAAATTCAGCATAGCCTCCTTCTGGTCCCCCTCGATGCCGCATGTACTGTTTCCTGACCTGAAACGAACTGATACGATACTTCTTTTGTAACCACCGTCTCAGGCGTATCCAGACGTATCGGTCCAGTTTGTCGAAGATTCGGGAAGGGTTGACTGCTCGGTAGTAGCTGGCCCAACCTCGTACCAGGGAATTCATTGCCTCTAACTTGTGCAGGTAATCATCATTGAGTGTCTTTTTGGTGGTCATTTCCTTAATCTTCTGCATGGTCCGTTTCAGACCCTTCTCTGTCGGTTGCATAAAGACACCGACGATATTGCCATTCATCGGTTTGTCACAGCGGAAGATGTGATATCCCAAAAAATCGAAGCCGTCAATGATGTGAGTGATGACGGTTTTTTCTTCGCTGAGCTCAAGACCGGGTTCTTCTTGAAGAAAGCGTTTGCATTCCTTCTTGATTTCTTCGGCTTGCGCTTTTGTTCCTCGTACAGCGATAATCCAATCGTCGGCAGAGCGAAACATGTGAGTAGCAGCCTTTTGTCCCCCTTGCCTTCGCTCTGCCAACCAGGCGAGGTACCCTTTACGATCAGTTTTCCCGTCTGGGGCAGCGTAGTTCTGATGAAACCATTCATCAAACCTGTGGAGGTAGATATTGGCTAACAAAGGGCTTGCAATTCCACCCTGGGGCGTGCCTTCTTCACTGGGAGCCAACTTTCCGTGATCCATTATGCCACTTTTGAGAAAGCTTCTAATGAGTCTAAGAACGTGTGGATCAGTGATTCTCCGTGCTACTTCCGCGACGAGTTTGTCGTGGGGTATCCGGTCGAAGCATGCCTTGATGTCTCCTTCAATCACCCATCGGTATCTGGTTGTGGTATTGCATAACGCATACAAGGGCTGCACGCAATCCATCGTACATCGTCCTGGCCGAAATCCGTTTGAGAAGTAGTAAAAATCTGCTTCCCATATTGGTTCCATGAGCATTTTCAGCAAGGTTTGAACACAACGATCTTTAATAGTCGGAATCCCTAAAGGCCGTTTTTTGTTCGTTCCTGGCTTGGGTATCTCTACCCGTCTCACGGGCGTCGGTTTGAACGTACGAGTTTTCAACTCTCCTTGTAAGGTTTCGACGAACTGTTGCCAGAACTTCTCGTTCTCGAAGTCGCTCTTGTCCACGTCATTGAAGGTTTTCCACCTGATCCCGTCAACGCCTGCGGTTTGCGACCCATCGTTGTCCAGGACATGCCGAAGCGCCTCTTCAATCCACTCCCGTTTGCACAGAATATGGTACAGGTCTTCAAAGTGATGAGTTCGGTCTGTTTCTGCTTTTCGGGCTAAACCTTGTTGAGTTTTGATACTATCGGACATACATATCCAGTCCTCTCGTTCTCTTCTCGGTTTATGAGATAACTGCCACCCTTCCCCTTAGTCCAGGCGCTACCTGGCATTCATGGGTACTATGATGGCTCTGACTTCTTCCTTGCTCATCAGATGCAAGCAATCCTAGCCTTTTCAGGCGAGCAAAGAAGCTCTCACAAGTTTACCAACTGACACGCTACGATCACCTTCGGGCTGCTCCTCTAGGCCGGGTACAGATGCGTCTCATCTGCCGTATCGGTAGGCTAGTTTCTCCCCCTCTAACCTCGCCTTTTTGCTAAATGCAGTGTAGCTTTCGGACGTAAACGCCGTGTACGCCCTATCCGATACTCACGGCTATTCCTTGCGGATTGGCTATCATCACGCCGTGTCAGTCTTAACGACCCATCAAACAGAGCTTTCTTTCGTAGCCCTGGTGATCTTTGGCTAGCAGACCGCTTCAAAGGAGATAGCTTTCCTCTGGCGTCCACGTTGTCCGAGCAGCTCTTTCACCGCCAGATGCTTCTTCTGGCAGCTACGCTCGTAGCCATCAGCCTTTTAGGGGAAGGCTGAACCCTACCAACAAACTTCTTTGTCTGTTGCTTCAGATAGTGTCTAAAGGTAAGTGCTTGTCGCACCTGCGTTATAATCCTCTGTTTGCAGCGTTATAAGAAGAAGGACAGCAGGAAGAGGGAAGAGTAGGGAGGAGTAGGTTCTCACAACACACTACGACGATCATCACAGACTTGCCAGGCATGAAATTGGTGAACTGAACAGGCAAGATTCACCTGAGTATGTTGTTGTAGAGGAGAGGATGTTGTTTTTCCTTCTGCTCTATAAAGAGCGTCATTCGACTTTAGGGGAGTTCACATCATTAAATAATTCATGTATCAATAGAATACAAATATCGTTTCACCAATTTTATGTATAAGCCGTTTTTTAAGGTCATACATACCGGCAGGGGTGCAAGCGATATTATAAACGTGTTAATACAATAAAGATGTCCGAAGACGAACTCTCTCAGACAGGAGAATAGGCAATATCCTTCTGCTAATCTACCAGCCCCCCTCTTGCTCACCCATACATATTTTCCGTCAATTGTCTGGCCGACGTTCTAATGAAATTCCTTGCTCACGCTCATATTGAACTAACATTGCAAAAGATGTTCGTTCGTCACCCCGCTGATACTGCTTTTCTCTGCGGAATAGTTGCATCGCCCGCTTTAGATCGTGTTGCCAGATGACGTTTACATCATATCCACATGCTCTCAAAAATTCATTGCGCTTTTCATCCTTTTTTCGACGACCTTGATGCACTACATTGTTGTATCCGCATTGAAGGCAGCCATACCAATAACATCCTTGCACCTCAAGTACAGTATTTGTTGCGAAAATAAAGAAGTCAACTCGGTACTTCCCAATGCTCTTTTCTCGCTCGTAAGAAATGCCTCGGGCATCAAGCACTCCAGCCATAAACTTCTCGATGACAGTTATTTTTTTATCCTTAGCAACAATTGCTTGATATTGTACCTCGCAGGCAATAGCGTCACATGCTAACGATCGCATTGCCTCACGGGAAATCTTAGTCGAAATTCTCATCCTCATCCTCGTTCCTCTCACCGGCCTCTGTGTCTGAAAGAAGGCTCCACCTTCATCGATCGGATGCTGCTCTCGACCAGCGAACCCGTCTCCCTTGACGTGGCGGGTAAGATATCTCATGAGGCAAGCGCATCTGTTCCTTGAAGGCGGTTTCCTCAGCATGGTCGATGCCTGTCTCCGTTTTCATTGGTGGTTGCTGGTAGATGAAGAAAACCCCCTCTCGCGACCGTGAGGGATTGTCTTGCTCCTCGGCTCGAAGCTCGTTGCAGAAAAGAGAGCCAGAGAGGCATGATCTCTCTCTCTTCATCCATCAGCGTGGTGTCCTCGTTGTCGTGAGAAAGAGAGCTATGTTCTATGGTGTGTGCTGTTCCATCCTTAAGTTATCATGCTCGTCGTGAAGTCGTCGAGCGCATCGCGCCCTATTATCGTGAAGCCTCGGTCTCCGAAAAGGGACTGCTGCTGGACACGGTCGTAGCAGCGACGGGTTACACACGCGAATATACCATCGGGTTGCTCAAGCAACCTGCGAAGGGGGCGCAGAAGATTGTGCGTTTGCGTCCGCCTCAGTATGGGTCTGAGGTCCAGCAGGCCCTCGTGTTCGCCTGGAAAGTGAGTGACCGCATCTGTACCAAACGCTTGATCCCCTTTTTGCCCACCCTGATCCCCTGCTTGGAACGGCACGGATATCTTCAGCTGGGCGAGGAGACGCGACGCAAGCTGTTCTCCATCAGTACCGCCACCGCTGATCGCATTCTCCAAGCGCACCGTCACGAGACCTCTCGAAGCCTGTCAACAACCAAAGCGGGAAGCATGCTCAAACAGCAGATCCCTCTGCACACCTTTCACGACTGGAATGATGCTCAGCCCGGCTTTGTGGAAGCGGATCTAGTGGCTCATTGTGCTGAACAGATCGAGGGAGCTTTTCTCTATACTCTGACGCTCACCGATGTGGCGACGGGATGGACCGAACGCCTTCCCTTGCTCTCTCGGACTCCAGATGCGGTGGTGGTGGCGCTTGAGCAGGCACGTACGCTCTTTCCGTTTCCGATCTTGGGGATTGATACGGATAATGGGGTCGAGTTCATCTCGAAAGAGATCCTGGCCTATTGTCAGCGGGAACAACTCACCTTCACGCGAGACCGTCCCGATCTCAAGAATGATCAATGTTTCGTGGAACAGAAGAATGGAGCGGTGGTGCGTCACTTTGTAGGGCATGAACGCTTCGTGGGGCAGCAGGCGTATCGACAACTGCGCGAACTGTATCGAGCCGTGCGTCTCTACGTGAACTGCTTCCAACCCTCGATGAAATTGCAAGCGAAAGAGACGGATGAACATGGTAGTCGGCAGATCTATGATGCGGCCAAGACGCCGCTGCAACGAGTGCTGCTCTCTGGGGTGTTGCCCGAAGGGCGACAGCAGGAACTGCGTGCGGTGTTTGAGGACCTTGATCCGATGGCGCTCTTTGAGCAGATGAAGCAGTTGCAGGAGGCGTTGGATCGTTATGCTGTTGGGTCCATGCTTTTCCCTTCTGATGCGAGAACATCCTCCGTTTTGCTCTTTGCTCCCGCACGCTGTCTGAAGCGTTCAGGGGTGGAGACTGCCGGGCCGATCAGCATAGGTGAACCTGCTCTGCTCTCATTGCGGCGTGTTCGGGATCAATCGAGTCATATCAACGTCCTGAATAGGCCTCGGAGCTTGCGTGATCCCTTTATGGGGGAGTGGGAGTTCATTGTCTCCTTGCTGCTGGCTCATCCGTACCTCAGCAGTCAGGAGATCTTCCAGGAAGTGCGGCAGCGGTCTCCTGGACGGTATCACCCTCGTCAAATCGCGACCTTACAACGAGGCGTGCGCAAGATTCGGGCTCGGTTGCGCGCCACGATGGAGGAAGCGTGGCCCCAGGAAGTGATTCAGAGCCCCATCCTCCCGATGAGGGAACGGACGGTCGAGCAGCGGCCGGAGGAAGCCGCTCCCTGTGCCTCTGTGTCTGTGATCGCCACTGATCAGGAGCAGGCGGAACGCAAGGGTGAGCCGGAGCACCAGCCATTGCCAGTCCTCCAGATCCGCTTGCTAACGATCGAAGGAGCGATCCAGGCGTATCTGCAGGAGCAGCAAGAGGCAGGACGCAGTCGCAAAACGCTGGAGTGGCATCGAACGGCGCTTACGGTGTTCGAACAGTATCTGAGAAGCGAGCGAGAACTGCATCTGGTGCCCCAGATCACGGCGGAGGAGGTTGCCGGGTGGATGGAGTGCTTGCGGAGGCTGCCAACGAGCACCGGTATCCCAAGAGAGGCGAGCACGATTGAGACGTATGCCCGCTCGGTTCGTGCCTTCTGCAATTGGGCGATGCAGCGGGACTCATTGTGGCGGACGCCTTTTGCCAAAGGAAGTTTGTCCACGGGACGGAACCCTCTGCGTCCTATTGTGGGACCCGACGACTTTGATCGATTGCAGCAGGCATGTGGATCAGCAGGAACGAAGGAAGTGCTCGATGCAGAAGGAGCCTGTGGAGGAACATCGGCCAAAGCCACTGTCAGATCCACCAAAGAAGAAGCGGCGGCAGAAAAGAGCATCTTCGAAAGCAGGCAAGAGAACGAACAAAGACACGTAGCAAGAAGCAAGTGGGAGGAGTCGCTCTGCTGGTAAGGAGAGAGGCATCCCGGCACAAGATGGCTCATGAGTGTGTCTGAGGTGAGAGGATGACATCATTTCTCTCAACTGAGGCGTGTGGGAGGTGTGGACTCGGAGCAGAGCAGGCTCAGTGTGAGAAGGAAAGGCAACAGGCAGAAGTGGGTTCCGTTCGGGCACGAGAGTCTGCGTCATCTGTTGCTGTACTGAACTTCTCTCGTATAGAGAGGGCGACGAAGTGGATGCGAAAATGGATCAGAGAGGAACCCCTCTTTCTCTCCGAGACGGATCGTCCTTTGAGCGAGAATGGGATTGCGCTCTTGTTCGGCCGACCGAGAAAACGAGCAGGGACGAGGAGAAAGGAGACCAAACCGACGATGGTGCGTAAGAGAAGAGCTTTGCAACACAGTATCTGCATGCAGGAGAGGACCTGCGCGTTGCGGGACGTGCGAGAGTGCAGTGCGCATCTCGTGTCGAACTGAAGAAGAAATCGAGCGTGTTTCCTTCCGAATCAACCAAGCGGTAGAGATACATCCATTGCTTTTTGACCTTGATGTACGTCTCGTCAACCCGCCATGAATCAGTCATCGACTTCATATGAGGACGACAGCGCTTCTCCAGTTCGGGTGCATAGCGCTGCACCCAGCGATAGATTGTGGTATGATCCACGTGCAGACCGCGCTCCAGCATCATTTCTTCGAGGTCACGATAGCGCGTACACATATCGGAGATACCAACGCACACACAGGAGAATGATGTCGGTCTGGAAATGACGCCACTTGAACAGATGCTGGCTTTGCTCGCTCATAGAGGGGACGGGACCTCTTTCACTCGTTTTTGTTCACTGTAGCAGATCAGCTTTTTCTTTGCAACACAACCCGTTTTCAGGGAGTGCTTCCTGAAAGGGTTGCTTATTCGTCTTCTCCCTCGTTAAACTCCAGTCCTCGATAGAACTCCCCAATCTCAATCTGCACCGCAATGCTGGCGAAATCTATCGTGTCACCTGGCCCATAGTGATGATAGGACCATGCTTTCGGATTGTCTGGCTCCTGTTCATTACGTTGCCAGACTTCTACATACTGAGCAAACTGGCTCACCAGCACGATTTCTTGAATAGTAGGACACTGTTGGTACGCTTTCCACTTGATGCCCCGGTCGCGTACTTCCGTCCCAGGAGAGAGCACTTCCACCACCAGACGCGGCGATGCGATCAGGGTATTATTTGGGCGTTTATCGGCAGGATCACAGGAAACCGTCGCGTCTGGGTACACATAGTGGGGCTTCCCATTTCTTTTCGTGCCGATCAGCACCTGCACGTCCACACCGAAGACGGTACAAGGGCCAGCACGAAACTGGAGATCAAGCGCATATCCGATGTTGCGATTGATCCGATCGTGAGCCACACTCCCGCCAGAGAGCATATAGGCCATGCCATCAATATACTCATACGTGCGATCAGGCGAGAGGCGCTCCAATTCGTGATAGGCGTCCTCTGTCATACTTTTGCCCTTACCAGGCCATCCCAATCGTTCAAAGCCTTCGCGTTGGGGATTCGTCGCCATAGCATCCTCGTGTGCGCACATAAAACGAACAATTCTACCTTTGCTAGCCAGTGTACCATATCAAAGGAAGAGTCAGCACAGACCATCATGGGAAATTCGACTCGTTGGGAAGGCGCATGGCTATGGTGCAAAAAAGAGATCGATCTAGTAGGTCAAGGCCAGACTGAAGGCCAGATTACTCGTCTAAAGCTCATCAAAAGACAGGGATATGGACGAGCCACGTTCGATTTGCTGAGGCTCCGAGTGCTTCAGACGGCTGGAGAGCAAGGTTCTCCAGCATTCTTATGAAGAAAGGCTTCAGATCAGTCATGACCGTTTACCCGCGTCCATACCATCTCGACGATTGCGAAGCCGTCGTGCGACTCTGGTATGAAACCTGGCACCACAATTTTCCCGATCTTTCCCATCCGTGGACCTCTGCACAGTGGAGAGAACACTTTCAAGACAAAGTGAGAGCACATGCCAGTATCTGGATAGCGGAACGTGCCAGTCTGGTTGCCGGTTTTCTCGTCTTGCGAGAAACCGATGAGTATCTTGATCAGATCTTCGTCGCCCCTGCTCTCCAGTACCAGGGCGTAGGGACGCTTCTGCTCAACAAAGCGAAAGCGTTGTCTCCGACTGGTCTCTTTCTTGATACGCTCCAGAGCAATACCAAGGCAGGCCGCTTTTATGAGAAACATGGTTTTCATCCGGGACGAGTTGGCATGAACCTTAACAGCGGCCAGCCCAATATTAAGTATCGGTGGAGCCTCTGAAATGATGAAACAAGTCCACAACGGTGAAGGTATATGGCAGCTTGCTCGTCTTCTTCTCCCTCTCAGTCTACGAGAGCTTTCACGCAATGTGCGGGAGAGCCAATCGATGGGTTGTTTCAAAAGCTTTCTGAAGGCGGCACGGTTTTCATGCCTCTCGATAGCTATCCGTTCAGCGAAAAGTTTGGTTGGATTGCAGACAAATACGGGGTTTCATGGCAATTGAACCTGGAAAGAAAGGAACTCTTTGTTGAAGAAGCTGTCTCTCCCAGAGCGTCATGACTGGGAGTTGTACACTTTCTGCAGCAGCAAGGTTTGGGCCAATTCTTGTCACTCATGAGGAAACCTGCTGCCGCTGGTTTTCATCGAGATCAGGCAGAGGAAGTTGGATCACATCTGGCTTCCTCTGCGGCTTCTTCCGCGCTGCATAGTCAAGCAGTTTCAGAAAAAGTAGCCATTCATCAGGTCCGAGCGTCCACAAGGCAAGCTGAGGCAACCGATAGCCAGTCTCGATCAGACGCGGATTCTTCACCCCTTTGATGCGCTTGTTATCCTCCCATTCTATCGTGTGAGAGCAGCCAACTCCGTCTCCTGCTATTCAATGTTGAGCGTGCTGGTGTAAAAGCTTCCCTCAACTTCTTGCTTCGCTCACCCAGCTTCCGCATAGAATCGCCATCGGCGGAAACGAATATATCCTGATCGATCTAAGCCGCACCCCGAGCAAATGCACGTACTGCACAACTAGTTGTCCAAGCAAGCCCAGACCGATGACAACGACGGCATCCCCCAGGGTATGTTCAGCACGGCGCACTCCGTTCTGCACAATCGAGGCAAGGGCAAGCCAAGCTGCATCCTCATCACAGATCCCATCAGGAACAGGATATAACTCACGAGTTGGCACTGTCACATACTCTTGGTGCGGCGCACGCAAGGCGAAATGATCTCCCTCGTGGATGCCTTCGACACCGCTCCCCACAGCTGCCACCTGACCGAGCATGCTATAACCTGGAGAGAAGGGATACTTGACTTAGCGATCCCAGTGCGAGCTTGGTGCGAACAGACGACTTAAGCAAATACTCTCAGCTCCCGCACTGATCAGGCTTTGCGTTGCCTTCATCACGACTTCGCTTGGTCCTGGCTCTCGTACTGGCTCAGTCACTACCCTCACTTCATCCTTACCAGTAAACACGATGTTATGCGATTGCATCGACAGGCGCTCTTTTTTTCTCTCTGGATACTTTTTAGAATTCCACTCCCTCTCCAAAGAAAACTACTTCCACCTTTGTGATTTTGCATCATATTGTGGCAAAATTGAGCACAATATACTTCACAAGCAGAGCGGCACGATATGCTTCACAAAGGGAGATTGAGTCGAAAAGGAGGACCTTTCACTCTCTGGATTGCCTTGTGAGGGGCATTCACGCAAAAGCTTCGCCCCCTCACCAATTTCCTGAGACCGACCAGGGTTGGAACTACTCACAAACCAGATAGTTTTCACTCTCTGATTTACTGCCAAGATATCCTTCACAGGGGATATCTGTGTCAGAGGCTCATGATATTGCCATTTTCGCTCGGCGTTCCAGGTAGCGCGCGATCATGTCCATACGATCCCTCGGAATGAAATCGACCTCTTCGAGGCCCGTGGTCAGTAGCGTATGAGCAAAAAACAGGCTTCTCGCCGATAAAACTTGACCTTCGAAACCACGCGAAGTGTGGATCTCCCTTTTGTTTTTTGCTCACATATGACAGTACACATACGTCAAGGATCATACGACGGAGCGTCGTTCACATCCGCTCATGTTTCTCCCAGCGTTTTTGCACCAGAGCCCGATTTCTTGGCGACTCCAGGAAGTACTGCTTAAACTGCCGGGTGAAGTGCGATTGATCAGCAAAGCCGGTTTCATGGGCCACATAAGAGGTAGGCCCAGGATACATGTAAAACTCGATCGCAAAGCAATTTGTTCTATTTTTTCTCTTCAGCTGCTCTTCCTGAACTTTCACCAAGAGTGGACCGGTTCCGCAGAATCACGCGGATTGACGAAAGGCGTGGTTATGTACCAGCGACGATGCCCTTGAGCTGGTCGAGGGACGCTCGGATCAGTTGCAACAGATCTTGCGCGTTGGGTTCGCTGACCCAGCGGTCAAACGCTGCTTTGAACGCGATAACCCCGACTTCTGCCGCAAGGCTTGCGGCAGGGTCAGTCACGCCGCGTCTTCGCAACGCCTCGGCCATGGCTGAGGTGAGTAATGCACCTTTCAGCAGTTCGCGTTCTTGGAGCGCTGGGTTTGCGGCAATCACCGCCTGACGCTGCCGGACGAGTGTATGACGCTCCTGGAACACAGGTACGACGCCCTCCAGGGCTACGGCGACTGCATCGAGCGGCGTGGTGGAAGCAGGCGCAGCTTCGATGGTACTCACGGAGATAGTGTGCAGCATGTCCTGAATCCCGAACAGTACCTCACGCTTATCCGCGAAGTAGCGGAAGAATGTCCGCTCGGTGAGGCCAGCCCGTTCAGCGATCTCCGTCACCGTCGTCTGCTCAAACCCGCGTTCCTGGT
>CAXTXB010000016.1:0-4266 GCA_964247965.1 uncultured Dictyobacter sp.
GGGGAAACAGCGGATTCATCATTTTTTAAAGCTTCGCCATGACCCATTCTTAGATCCTATTTGGAACGTTTGCGGCGGAGTAACAAAATAGCAGCTAAAAGTGCTGCTTCTGTGCTGAGAAAGAGCATTTGCTGCTTCCTTCGTATAGCTACCGTATTTTTTGTTATTGCCAGGTGGCCGTAAACTCCGCCTGCCCGGTATGCCTCATCCAGCAATTGTATGGGATGTACAACTTCCATTGGTATATCGCGCTGGCGGGCTCCTAACGCAATTTGCATCATGCAGCCAGGATTCCCTGTCGCAATTGTGTCTGCTCCGGTCACTTTAATATTGTTCATTTTCCTTTCTAAGAGATCCTGCCCCATCTCCTGATTTGTAAGGTTGTAGATACCCGCGCTACCACAGCACCAATCTGACTCTTTCAAATCCACCAGCGTAATGCCTGGAATGGATTTAAGGAGTTGGCGTGGTTGCTGCTTAATTTTTTGTCCATGCAGTAGATGACATGCATCATGATATGCGACTGTACGCCTGACCTCTCCCATCTGTTGATTGCGCTCAATGCTTGCCAGGAACTCATTGATATCTTTGACCTTCTCACTAAACTCTGTAGCACGCTGTGCATAAGCTGGATCATCACGGAGCAGATGATCGTACTCTTTAAGCGTGGAGCCACAACCCGCTGAGTTTATAATAATGGTGTCGACGTTATAATGCGCGAATACATTGATGTTGTGTCTGGCTAGCTCACGCCCTCGTTCAGCTTCGCCTCCATGAACATGTAGTGCGCCACAGCAGTTCTGCTGAAGAGGTGCAATAACCTCACAGCCGTTAGCAGCAAGCACGCGAATAGTAGCCTCGTTGATATCATGAAACACCTGATCCATGATACAGCCACTAATAAACCCCACACGGTAACGTTGAGGTCCGAGAGCAGGAGTGATCTCAGGAAGTTGCTGGGGTATGATATCGCCCTTAGCCCCGTCCATTAGCTCTTCAGGAACCTTGAGTTGGCCTTTAAACGGCGTTGGCAAATTATTGACTGCATCAAGTAGTCCTGTACGCCGCACGATTGTCTGCACACCACTACGTTGGTAAACCTTTAAGCCGCCAAAGACCAGTGAGAGTACCGGGCGTGAGGGGAGCATGACATCAAAGAAAAAACGCCGCAGGAGCGTAGCTACAAGGCTTCCTTTGGAGGCGCTGGTGGTTGGTGTAAGCAGCTCCTCGTACTCCTTCTCTGCATCAGCGTCTGGGCCTTCTTGAAGTGCTATAGAGGTAGCCTCTAGTTGTATCTGTTCACGTGCCGCCTCAATAAGCTTGCCAAATTGTACTCCTGAGGGGCATGCTGTTTCACATGCTCGACAACCAACACAACAATACATATGTTCAATGAAATCATCGGAGATTTCAAGCTTGCCGTCGGCAACTGCTTGCATCTGGTAAATACGCCCGCGTGGCGAATCCATCTCTACGCCCAATACTACATAGGTTGGACAGGTGGGTAGACAAAAACCGCAATGAATACACTGTTGCATCAAATCATACGTATGTGTATGGCGCTGGAGCGGCCCATTTTTAGGTGGTATGATCTGTGGTCTAGAATCTTTTATCTGGCTATACTCTTGGGTCATGTCTACCTTCCTCCATTGGTCTAATTACTTCCTTGTTTGAATTGGTTGCGCTGCTATGACCGTCACTTCCTGACGATTGTGGAAGAGCTGGTGTGCCTGTACAATGCCGTAGCTTTTATTCATTGTGTTAAGCGCTTCTTTTAATGTTGCGAGTGGATTGATTATCTGTGTAGCATGCGGCAGCTTGAAGACGCTTAACACAAAACCATCTGCACGCAAACAAGAAGAAGCTCTTGCTAAGAGACGCGCAGCCTCACGTGCGTCCATACGCATATCATTGACTATAAGGTCGAAGCGGCTGCGCCTGCTGATTGCCTCTTCGAGATAGTCTTCTGCATAGCCCCGATAGTGTTCTAAATGTTTCCGTTTATCTAGTCTAGCATCGAGACGGGCAGGGTCTACGGCTATGACCTCTAGACCCGCTTCTAACAATAACCGTGTCCACCCTCCTGGGGCTGCCCCAAGGTCCAGTGCGCGTCCCTGTGATGGTAGTATAACACCAAAGACTTCTAAGGCCTCAAGAAGCTTAAATTCAGCCCGGCTAATCTGCTCGGGAGTTTGCGCAAAATGGCGCGCCCCACCAGGCCAGTTGCTTAAATTATCTTCAACAGCCGAGATGCCCAGATAGCCCTTGTACATACTACAGAGCAGTGATACAACGATCTGAGGTTTCTTGATCATCTCAATAGCCCCTGTTTCTTCTGCCAGTGCCTCTGCTAACAGTTTATTCACCTGCCCACTGCTATAGGCACGTTCTCCATAGCTTTTATCTGTCTGTACAAGACGCGTTTGTACCGCGAAGCGTATGCCTTTCTCTAGCATCATCAAGCTGGGAAGCTCTGTCATTGCTATAGCTATCCGCCCCAGATCCTGCTCTTCATTCTTGAGATCAACGATGACTTGCACTGGTACAATATGCCGAACGAATACTGGCCGCGTTCTACTTGTACTTCGCATAAACCCAGCTACATCTGGTACGCCACAAAGCATGATGCCTGGAGCAAGCTCTTCAACGACAGTCAGCCTTTTTTCTAGTTGTTTCAATTCTGCCAATGCTGGCTGTGAAAACTCTGGTTGTGCAGTTGCAATACATAAATTTTCCGTACTTATAACCCTCCAAAAACTTCCTACTCCACCATTTTATGACACTTTTCTTTGAGGAAGAAGTATAAGTGCCTGGATTTCTTTGCAAATTATATCATCGTGCAAGAGTACTTAGTATACCTCATGCACGGTTAAAAGCGACATAATTTGGGGTTCAAGAGCTATTGATATCAAATGTATGTATACTTATTCTCTACAGTGTATAAAACACAAGACTATCCCTCGCTCTGTCGTCTCTTTTTGAAGAATCGTCGCCATCCCCACCACAGGCTGAGCAAACCAGCGATTCCAATCATCGAAAACAATATCTTTTGTGAAACATTTTCAGTTGGAGCAGAAGGTGAAGACGGGATCGAACTTGTATCTTCTGTAGTGCTGAGAGCAGATGGGGAGGCCAGTGAAGAGGGAAATTGTAAACTATGCCACTGAGTTTGTTTCCCAGTATCGTTTTGTATTTGATCGCTGCCATTAACATCTGTACTTGCTATAGTCTGGGATGCTGTATCGCTATTTCCTGCTTTTGTACTCCTTGCGTATTTCTTTTTGCCTTGTACAGTATTTTTAGATTTGCCTGTGTGCTTTGTAGAGAGGTGTGTAGGGGTAGATGATGGCGAGAGAGTAATAGAGTTGCTACTATTAATAGTGGGTGTTAGGCTCTGCTGCCACTTGCCAGTTCCATCGGGTATGCGTGCGTAAGACACATCATTTGGCAGTGGCGGAAGATTGACTTGATCAACGGGAACATAATCCAGTAAGAGACGTACTGTTGGAAATAATGATACTGAGTAGTGGTTGTCAGATAGATAAGGAAAGAAGGTAAAAAAGCTACGCGCAGGAATGACCGATCCTATTGGTAAAGGATATTGAGGGGTATTTGGGCCTGTATCTATGAGCGCTCGTCCTGCATAGAGGTCCAGCGGCTGATCCCCGAGATTATAGAGTTCAACCCACGCATTTTGTAACGGATTAGACGTAGTTTGAGAGGCACAATTCCAGGCAAAATGTGGGGAAGGCAAGATCTCATTAAGAACTACCGACGGTTGGCCTGTTGAAGGAACGATAGGAGTTCCTACAACTGTAGGAAGAGCATTGGGTGATAGACATGTGTAACCATAAGCCTCAACACGAGCCTCGCTAATAATGGTCACACTCAACAAAAGGCTGATAAGACAGATTATAGCTAAAGACCTCACTCTCCACCTCGCCATCTCTATATTTCTCTATGACAACCTGAATGAACGTGACCATATATTTATTTCATATCATGTATGTAAAATCTGAAATGCCAGAGCTTATCTCTTCTAAATGATATTTATTGTGCGAGATATTTAAAAGGCACTTCATTTTTACTTGGAAACCTGTCGTGCATAACTCTACGTAACGCCTCTACACTACTTTCACCGAGAGTAAAAGCGATAATAGAGCCGATAATAATGCCGCAGATCCCACCGAGTGCAATTCCCTCAAGGAACAATCGGTTACGAAAAAATGTCATCGTTGTCACCTTTTCTATTTTTACTATTATTGG